>JABDPF010000043.1 GCA_013042915.1 Lysobacterales bacterium | reverse complement strand
CTCGCGCGGTTCGACCTGGCGGGCATCGCGCCGGCGCATCGCGGCATGCCGCAGATCGAAGTGAGTTTCGACATCGACGCCAACGGCATCATGCATGTGGGCGCCACCGACAAGGCGACCGGCAAGGAGCAGAAGATCGAGATCAAGGCGGGTTCCGGCCTGTCCGATGACGAGATCGACAAGATGGTTCGTGACGCCGAGACGCACGCCGAGGACGACAAGAAGTTCCACGAACTCGTCACGGCACGCAACACGGCGGACTCCACTGTCCACGCCATGCGCTCCAGCGTGAAGGAAATGGGCGACAAGCTCTCTGACGATGAGCGCAAGCCCATCGACGCCGCGATCGAGGAAGTCGAGCAGGCGATGAAGGGCGATGACAAGGCCGCCATCGAGGCGGCGGTAGAGAAGCTGACCCAGGCGGGACAGGCCATTTACCAGAAGGCCGCCGAACAGGCGCAGGCCGAAAGCGCCGCCGCCGAGGGCGAGGGGCAAGCCGAGTCCGGCGCGTCCGACGACGATGTCGTCGATGCCGAGTTCGAAGAAGTGGACGACGACAAGAAGTAAGGCGGTTGTTCGACGCCAGACCGGGGTCAGAGTGGTTAGCACGACCAACCACTCTGGCCCCTTTCCATTTTTTGTAGGAGCAACGCAAGTCGCGAATCCTTTTGGACAAAGCCTGCTTCGCGAGAGACCGCGGCCCTGCACAAGATTCCGCGGCTCTTGATTTAGGCCGACAACAACCTCAAATCTGCTGCATCACAGAAGGCACGGCACGGGCATGGCTAAAGCGGACTATTACGAAACCCTGGGTGTATCGAAATCTGCCGGCGACGACGACCTGAAAAAAGCGTACCGGCGGCTGGCGATGAAATATCACCCCGACCGCAATCCCGACGACGAGGCCGCGCAGGACAAATTCAAGCAGGCTAAAGAGGCCTACGAGGTGCTGAAGGATCCGCAGAAGCGTTCGGCCTACGACCGCTTCGGGCACGCGGGTGTGAATCACTCCCCGGGCGGGGGTGGCCCCGGCGGTTTCCAGGGCGATGTCGGCGACATTTTCGGCGACATTTTCGGTGATATCTTCGGCGGCGGCGGTGGCCGACGGCGTCCACAGCGGCAGCGCGGCTCCGATTTGCGCTACGCAATGGACCTCGATCTGGAGGAGGCCGTCAGCGGCGCCACACGTGAAATTCGCGTACCCACTCTGGGAGGCTGCAAGACTTGCGGTGGAAGCGGGGCAAAGGACGGTGAGAAACAGACCTGCTCCACCTGTGGCGGCGTCGGCCAGGTTCGCATGCAGCAGGGCATATTCTCCGTGCAACAGACCTGCCCGGCCTGCCAGGGCAACGGTCAGCAGATCAGCAACCCCTGCGACGATTGCAACGGCCAGGGCCGCAAGCATGAAACCCACACCCTGTCGGTCAAGGTGCCCTCGGGCGTCGACAACGGCGATCGCATCCGTCTTGCCGGCGAAGGGGAAGCGGGCGCCAACGGCGCTTCTCCCGGCGATCTGTACGTGGAAGTGCGAGTCCGCCCTCACCGGATTTTTGAACGCGACGGGGACGACCTGTATTGCGAGGTTCCCTTGCCCTTCACGCTGGCCGCGATGGGCGGGGAGTTGGAGATTCCGACGCTCGAAGGCCAGGTCAAACTCAAGATCCCGCAGGAGACCCAGACCGGCCGGATGTTTCGACTCAAGGGTAAGGGCGTGAAATCGGTCCGAAGCCACCGCACCGGTGACTTGATGTGCCGAGTCGCGGTCGAGACCCCCGTCAACCTGACACGCGAACAAAAAGACCTGCTTCGCCAGTTCGAGTCCACCCTGGACGGCACCCGGCGCCACAACCCACGATCCCAGTCCTGGCTGGACGGGGTCAAGGAGTTTTTCGATCGCATGACCTCTTGAACACACTCCGAATTACAGCGATTGATTGTCATGTCCAAGCGGCTTCGATAGAATTTGAACGCTTAGAGCGCGGGGCAGGCGATCGAACTTTCTAAGCGGGAACAGTCCAGGAAACGGGGCTTTCCCGTTTCGCATATCTGGAGTACGGATTTTGACTGAGCAGGCAGTGCTGGCATTGGAAGACGGCAGTGTTTTTCGCGGCCGCAGTATCGGGGCGGCAGGCGAGACCACCGGGGAGGTCGTATTCAATACGGCCATGACCGGCTACCAGGAAATCCTGACCGACCCTTCCTACGCTCGCCAACTGGTCACGCTCACCTATCCCCACATCGGCAACACCGGCTGCAACCCCGAGGACGAGGAGTCTTCCATGCTGGCCGCCGCCGGGCTGATCGTTCGGGACTGCCCTGAAGTACACAGCAACTGGAGGTCCCGCGAGAGCCTGCCCGAGTACCTCTCGCGCCACGGCACGGTGGCCATAGCCGATATCGACACCCGGCAGCTGACCCGTATCCTGCGCGAGAAGGGCGCACAGGGCGGCGCCATCGTGACCGGCCCGGAGGCCAGCGAAAAGCACGCTTTGAAACTCGCCCGCGCGTTTCCCGGCATGAAGGGCATGGATCTGGCCCGCGAGGTGACGACGCGGGAAAGCTATGACTGGACGGAGGGAACCTGGGACCTCGACACGGGCGAATTCAGGCCCGCCGACCCGGTTCGCCACGTGGTGGCCTACGATTTTGGCGTCAAGCGCAACATCCTGAGGATGCTGGTCGATCGCGGATGCAGGGTGACGGTTGTTCCGGCCACCACGCCGGCCGACGAGGCCCGCGCGCTCGGCCCCGACGGCATTTTCCTGTCGAACGGACCGGGTGACCCAGAGCCATGCGACTACGCGATCGAAGCGATACGGGAATTCATCCGTCTCGAAATACCGCTGTTTGGTATTTGCCTCGGCCACCAGTTGCTGGGGCTCGCGGCCGGCGCGAAGACCGTCAAGATGAAATTTGGCCACCACGGAGCCAATCACCCGGTGCAGGACCTCGACACCGGCCAAGTGATGATCACCAGCCAGAATCACGGTTTTGCCGTTGACGAATCGACGTTGCCTCCCCACGTGCGGATCACGCACAAATCCCTGTTCGACGGGTCTCTGCAGGGCCTCGAATTGACCGGTGTGCGCGCTTTCGGGTTCCAGGGGCACCCCGAGGCCAGTCCGGGTCCGCACGACATCGCGGCGATATTCGATCGCTTCATCAACAGCATCGACGCCTGAGGGTAAAGCGATGGCCAGACGCAAAGACATCAAGAGCATCCTGATCATCGGTGCGGGGCCCATCGTGATCGGGCAGGCGTGCGAGTTCGACTACTCCGGCGCCCAGGCCTGCAAGGCGCTGCGGGAGGAAGGCTACCGGGTGATCCTGGTGAACTCCAACCCGGCGACGATCATGACCGACCCCGAGACGGCCGATGCGATTTACATCGAACCGATCCAGTGGCGCGTCGTGGAGCAGATCATCGCGGCCGAGCGCCCGGACGCGCTGCTGCCGACCATGGGGGGTCAGACCGCGCTGAATTGCGCACTGGACCTGGCCCGCGAGGGCGTCCTGAAGAAATACGGCGTCGAGATGATCGGCGCATCGCGCGAGGCCATCGACATGGCCGAAGACCGCGAGAAATTCCGCGATGCGATGACCGAGATCGGCCTGGAGACGCCGCGTGCCGACATCGCACACAGCCTGGAAGAGGCGTTGCACAAGCAGGCGGACATCGGGTACCCGACCATCATCCGTCCTTCGTTCACTATGGGAGGTTCCGGGGGCGGCATTGCTTACAACCGCGAGGAATTCGAAGCCATCGTGAAGCGCGGCCTGGAACTGTCGCCAACGACCGAGATCCTGCTCGAGGAATCCGTACTTGGCTGGAAAGAATACGAAATGGAGGTGGTGCGCGACCACCGCGACAACTGCATCATCATCTGCTCGATCGAGAACTTCGACCCGATGGGCGTCCACACCGGTGATTCGATCACGGTGGCGCCGGCGCAGACGCTGACCGACAAGGAGTATCAGCGTTTACGCGATGCGTCGCTCGCGGTGCTGCGCAAGATCGGCGTGGACACCGGCGGTTCAAACGTGCAGTTCGGCGTGAATCCCGCTGACGGCCGGGTTGTGATTATCGAGATGAACCCGCGCGTCTCGCGATCCTCGGCGCTAGCCTCCAAGGCGACCGGTTTCCCGATCGCAAAGGTCGCGGCGAAGCTGGCGGTCGGGTACACGCTGGATGAATTGCGCAACGAGATCACCGGTGGCGCGACCCCGGCCTCGTTCGAGCCGGCCATCGATTACGTCGTGACTAAAATTCCGCGCTTCGCGTTTGAAAAATTCCCGGCCGCCAATTCCATCCTGACCACACAGATGAAATCCGTCGGCGAGGCCATGTCGATCGGGCGCACGTTCCAGGAGTCCGTGCAGAAGGCCCTGCGCAGCCTGGAAACGGACCGCGACGGTTTCGACGAGGTCCTGCAAGGTGAGGACGACGAGGCGCGCCTGGCCAACCTGACACGCGAACTGCGCGAGGCGAGTGCCGAGCGCATCCTGTACGTGGCGGACGCGTATCGCGAAGGGCTCAGCCTGGAGGATGTGCACAACCTGACCGGCATCGACCCCTGGTTCCTCGCGCAGATCGAAGACCTGGTCCTCACCGAGACCTGGCTGCAGCAACAGGGGTTCGAGGAACTGGATGCGGCGACGATGCGGTGCCTCAAGCGCAAGGGGTTTTCGGACCGGCGCCTGGCGGCGCTCCTCGGCCAGGAGGAGTCCGCGGTTCGAGACCGTCGACACGCCATGGGGATTCGACCGGTCTACAAGCGGGTGGATACCTGCGCGGCCGAGTTCTCGACGTCCACGGCGTACATGTACTCAACCTACGAGGAAGTGTGCGAAGCGGAGCCCAGCGATCGAAGGAAAATCATGGTGCTGGGAGGCGGGCCGAACCGCATCGGGCAGGGCATCGAGTTCGATTATTGCTGCGTGCACGCCGCGCTGGCTTTGCGGGACGACGGGTACGAGACCATCATGGTCAACTGCAACCCGGAAACCGTCTCCACCGACTACGATACCTCCGACCGCCTGTATTTCGAGCCGCTGACGCTCGAGGACGTGCTCGAGATCGTCTACAAGGAAAAGCCACACGGCGTGATCGTGCAATTCGGCGGACAGACGCCGCTGAACCTCGCTCGCTCGCTCGAGACGGCGGGCGTGCCCATCATCGGCACCACGCCCGACTCCATTGACCTGGCAGAAGATCGCGAACGCTTCCAGCAGATGCTCGAGAAACTGGGGCTACGCCAACCGCCCAACCGCACCGCCACCAGCGCCGAAGAGGCCGTGGCGTTGGCCGACGAGATCGGCTATCCGCTGGTTGTGCGACCCTCCTACGTGCTGGGCGGCCGGGCGATGGATATCGTACACGCCGAGGATGAACTACAGCGCTACATGCGCGAGGCCGTTCAGGTCTCAAACGATTCTCCCGTTTTGCTGGACCGATTCCTCGATCATGCCAAGGAAGTGGACGTGGATGCGATCTGTGACGGCGAAGACGTGCTGATCGGCGGCATCATGGAGCATATCGAGCAGGCGGGCGTGCATTCCGGAGACTCGGCCTGCGCCCTGCCACCGTACTCGCTGGATCCAGACATCCAGGACGAGATGCGCCGGCAGATGCGCCTGATGGCGAAGGAACTGGGCGTGGTCGGCTTGATGAACGCCCAGTTTGCTTTGCGCGGCGACGATATTTTCGTGCTCGAGGTCAACCCGAGAGCCTCGCGCACGGTGCCCTTCGTTTCCAAGGCCTGCAGTCTGCCGCTCGCCAGCATTGCGGCCCGTGTCATGGCAGGAAATAAGCTTAAAGATCAGGGATATATAAGAGAAGTTGTACCTAATTTCTATTCGATTAAGGAAGCGGTCTTCCCGTTCATGAAATTTCCCGGTGTGGACCCCATACTCGGCCCGGAGATGCGCTCTACGGGCGAGGTGATGGGCATCGGCTGGAGTTTCGGTGGTGCGCGCGCCAAGTCCATGATGGGGGCCGGTTATAACCTGCCGAAAACGGGCAAGGCGTTTCTCAGCGTGCGTGACGCGGACAAGGACGTGCTGCTTCCGATCGCGCGCGAACTGATCGGCCGTGGTTACTCGCTGGTTGCCACACATGGCACGGCGCGATTTCTCAACGGAAATCGCATCGAATGCGAGGCGGTCAACAAGGTCATCGAGGGTCGTCCACATATCGTCGACCTGATCAAGAACAACGAGGTCAACTTCATCGTGAACACGACGGAAGGTTCCCAGGCAATCGCGGATTCGTTCTCGATTCGCAGGGAGGCCCTGCAGCGAAAGGTCGCCTACACGACGACCATCGCCGGCGGACGCGCGACGCTGCGTGCGCTCGATCACGAATACGATTACACGGTTCACAGCCTGCAACAGATCCATCGCGGGCTGGACGCCTGACAAGAAGACACTTGGAGAGTCATGAGTAGACAAGCAATGACCAAGGCGGGCGTGGAGCGCCTGCGTGAAGAACTCGCAACGTTGAAAAAAGTCGAGCGCCCCAAGGTCATCGCGGCCATCGCGGAGGCCAGGGCCCACGGTGATCTCAAGGAAAACGCCGAGTACCACGCTGCCCGTGAGCAACAAAGCTTTATCGAGGGGCGAATCCAGCACCTGGAATACAGCATCTCGCACGCGCAGATCATCGACGTGTCCCGGCTCAATGCCGGTGACAAGGTCGTGTTCGGCGCGACCGTGACGCTGGCCGACGAGAACAGCGGCGAGGAAACGACTTACCAGATCGTCGGTGATGTCGAAGCGGACATCAAGCGCAACCTGATCGCGGTTTCTTCCCCCATTTCGCGGGCCCTGATCAGCCGGGAAATCGGCGACGTCGTGACCGTGCGTGCGCCTGGCGGCGAGCGCGAGTACGAAATCGTCAACGTCGAATACCGCTGAGTCCGGGCGTGCCCGACGCGCCAATCACGCTATTGGTGGAAGACCTGCGCGGCCTGGTGAGGGCGCTGCCGGACGACCTGCGCCTGCCCTTCATCGAATACATCGTCGCGCGCGGGCGCCGCGATCGGATCCGCGTGGACTCGCCCAACCATCTACGCTACGAATTGCTCGGCCTGGATACGCCGCAGCGGATACCCGTGGCCGCGCTCACGCGTGCGTCGAACGAGGGCGAAGCGCCGCCCGCGGGCAGCGTTTGGTTGCGCGCCGACCCGGTCACCCTGCGGGCCGACATGGTGCGTGTCTTCACGGTCGCCCACGGTTACCAGGGCTGCGATGAGGGCGAGCGCGCGGAGATCGACCGCATCGTGCGAGACGCATTCGCCCATGCCGGCTTCACGGTAGCCGATGATGCCTCTGCTCCCTGGTGCCTGTCCCTGGACGCGCACCTGGGCTTTGAATTTCTGCCTTTGCCGGACACACTGGGAAGAGACGTGGCGGACGCCTTACCCGATGATCCAGCCGCGGCGGCCTGGAAACGGCTGATGACGGAAATCCAGGTGGACCTTCATCGATCGACAGTCAATGTGCGGCGCCGGCAACGGGGACATCCCGAGATCAACTCGGTGTGGTTCTGGGGCGCCGGTGCCATACCGTCCGCCAAATCGCCGGGCAATCGCGCGGGACGCTGCACCGTGGTTTCGGATGACCCGGTCAGCCGCGGGCTGGCCGTCCTTGAGAATTTTCCGGTCCATGGGCAGTCGAGTCTTGTCGGGCTTGAGCCGCCCGCGGACGGTGCGATGCTGGTCGACTGGGTCATGCCGTCAAACGACGTTCATACCGAGGCCACCGCGCTCGAGGCAGCGGCTCGACACCTCCTGTCGCGAACGGGTCGCGGCATCCAGCTGGTCGATGGAAACGGCAACCGTTGGGCCTTCGGCCCCCGTTCCCGCTGGCGTTTCTGGAAGCGCATCGAGCCGTTGCGGAAAGCGATGGACGAGGAGAGCGCGGCTTGACCCGAACCCGGAACATCATCGCCCGCGAGGCGAGCGGCACAATCCGTGGATTGACGCAGGACTTCAACCCGGTCATTCGCCGCGTGTTGCTGGGGCGGGGAATCAGGGACGTGCAGGAGCTCTCGCTGGGCCTGGCGGACCTCATTCGGCCCGAGAGTTTCTTCGGCCTGGACCGGGCGGCACGCCTCCTGGCCGAAGCGGTGATGGACGGCCAATCCATCCTGGTCGTCGGAGATTTCGACGCCGACGGCGCCACCGGCACGGCACTGGCGCTTCTTTCGCTTCGCGCGATGGGCTGCCGGCGGGTCGACTTCCGGGTGCCCAATCGTTTCGAGTTCGGATATGGCCTGTCGGTACCGCTGGTCGAAACGCTCGCCCAGGATCCGCCCGATCTGCTGGTGACGGTGGATTCCGGGATCAACTGCCTGGCGGGCGTGAAACGCGCGGCCGAGCTCGGCTGCCGCGTGATCGTGACCGATCATCACCTGCCCGGCACTGAGTTGCCGGCGGCCGACGCCATCGTGAACCCCAACCAGCCGGACTGCGATTTTCCGAGCAAATCCCTTGCCGGAGTGGGCGTGATGTTTTACCTGCTGTCCGCCGTGCGAGCCCAGTTACGCGACCGCGGCTGGTTCGGCGCTGCCCGGCCCGAACCGAACCTTGCGCACTTTCTCGACCTGGTCGCCCTGGGGACGGTGGCCGACCTGGTGCCGCTGGACCACAACAACCGGGTGCTGGTTCGCCAGGGGCTGGAACGCATTCGCCGCGGCCGGGCCCGCCCCGGGCTGATGGCGCTGCTTCGCGCGGGCAAAAGGGATTATCGCCACGTGACCGCCGCCGACCTGGGGTTTGCGGCGGGGCCACGGCTGAACGCGGCCGGGCGACTCGAGGACATGAGTGGCGGCATCCGCTGCCTGTTGTCCGATGACCGTACCGAGGCCATGGAAATGGCCGAACGCCTCGATCGGTTGAACCGGCAGCGCCGCGCGATGCAGGACCAGATGCAGCAAGAGGCCATGGTTCAGCTGTCCGCGGTGCTCGAGGCTCTCGACACCGGCGACCTGCCGCAGGCGCTCTGCCTGTTTGACGAGCAGTGGCACCAGGGCGTCGTGGGCCTGGTGGCGTCGCGAGTCAAGGACGCGGTGCACAGGCCCGTCATTGCTTTTGCTCCCGAGCAGGAAGGGGCCAGCCTGCTGAAGGGCTCCGCGAGATCGGTCAAGGGCCTGCACATTCGCGATGTGCTGGCGCTGGTCGACGCGCGGCAGCCCGGGCTGATGCGAGCGTTTGGCGGCCACGCGATGGCGGCAGGGCTCAGCCTCGAACGCGAACGCCTGTCCCATTTCGAAGAGGCCCTTAGCGACGCCGTGCGTCATCAACTGGACGGTGAGGAACTTCACCAGGAAATCCTGACCGACGGCGCTCTCTCGCCCCCCGAGCTGCAGCTGGTAACGGCTCTGGCCCTCGAGCAGGCGGGCCCCTGGGGGCAGCGTTTCCCGGAACCCCTGTTTGACGGGCATTTCGACGTGCTGGAACGCTACGTGGTGGGCGGTTCGCACCTGAAGATGACCGTCCGGCACGTCGAGGGTGGATCGCCGCTGGACGCCATTGCTTTCAACCGCATGCCCGGCGATTTGCCCCAGAGCGGTGCGGTGAGATTGCTCTTCCGCCTCGGCGTCAACCGCTGGCAGGGCAGGGAGACCGCCCAACTGCAGGTAGAGCAGATCGTCGGCTAAAAAGGGCGGAAGCCGGACAGCTTTAAGGCGAAGGCTTGCCCTCGAGAACATCCGCCAGACGCCGGCGAATCCCATCCGATTCTTCCGGAGCGGCATCCCAGGTCGGTTTCACGGGCGAGATCGTGATGTAACCCTCGAGGTGCGCGCGCACGTCGCCTTTCTCGCGGTGCGGCTTCGCAGGATTCACGCCCGGTACGAACGACGGCACGACGTGTCCCGTTTCGTCGCAGCGCCGGTAGGCCAGCTGGATCATGTGCCCGGTCGAGACCTCCGGATACAGCACGCCACGAATTTTATCCGCAGGAAGCGGCGGGTAATTGATGTTCAGCATCACACCGGCCGGCAACAGCGAATCGCCGCTGTCGTTGCTTCGTCGCAGGCCCTCGATCACCGAGCAGGTGAACTCGGCCGCGGGTGTCAGCGCGCGGGTCGTGCTGGGGAAAATTCGCGGATTTTCCTCTGCTTCCTCGAACAGCATGCCGGCCGATACAGCGATCGCCGGCAAGCCGTGAAGCAGGCCAACCAGGGCGGCCGCCACGGTTCCCGATGCGTGCAGGCCGACGCCGAGGTTCGGGCCGAAATTGATGCCTGAGACCACCATGTCGGGCGGGTCGCTTTCGAGTAAGTGCCTTAGCGCCACCAGGACGGTGTCCGCAGGCCGTGCGTCCAGGTGCCAGGCGTCATCGTCGATTTTTTCCAGGCCGATGTTTCGCGCCATCGTGGTGGCCATGCCGGTCGCGCTTTGCTCGCTGCTGGGCGCGACCATCGTGACGCGGTAGCCGTGGGATTTCAGCACCTCGCGCAGGGTCCGAATGCCCGGGGCGAAGTGCCCGTCGTCGTTGGTCAGGAGGATGTGGAAGCTGCCATTGCTCATCAAACAATTCTAACCCTTAAATCGCACCTCGTGTTTTGTAATAATGACCGGCATGACCGAGATTAAATTGGAAGGAAAAGTGGCTCTGGTCAACGGAGCCTCACGGGGTATCGGCCAGGCCATCGCAGAAGGACTGGCCGCGGCCGGCGCGACCGTCCTGGTGACCAGCAGAAGCCAGGAGGCGGCGGACCGGACGGCGGCGGATATTCGCACATCGGGCGGTGTGGCCATCGGCATGGCCTGCCACGCGGGCAAACTGGACGAGATCAAGAAGCTGTTCGAACGCATTCGTGAGGAGACCGGAGAACTCCACATCCTCGTCAACAATGCCGCCACCAATCCCTACTTCGGCCCGGCCCACGGCTTGCCCCCGGATGCGTTCGACAAGACCGTGGAGGTCAATCTCAAGGGGCCTTATTACATGATGGCGCACGCCATTCCGCTGATGATCGAGGCGGGCGGGGGCAGCGTGGTCAATGTGGCGTCGATCGTGGCGCGAATGACCTGGGCCGGGCAGGCGCCCTACGCCATGACCAAGGCCGGCCTGATCAGTTTGACCAAGTCATTCGCAAAGGAATACGGCCCCAGTGGAGTCAGGGTCAACGCCATCCTGCCGGGACTGGTGGAAACCCGTTTTGCCGAGGCCCTGGTCGATGATCCACAAGTCCAGGGCTGGCTGTCGCGCCTCCCGGTGGCCCGGGCCGGGCAGCCCAAAGACATGGTGGCCGGGGTGCTCTATCTGGTCTCGGACCAGGCGGCATATACCACCGGAACGACCCTCACGATGGACGGTGGAGCGACGCTCGGTTAAGAAAAACGCGGCCGGGAGGCCGCGTTTTTCGTTGTTGTAGAGAAAGGAGATTCCCTGTTAGCGATCCATCGACAGGCTCTCGTTCAGCTCCCATATCTGGTACGACTGTTCCTCGACGCCGCTGGTCAGGTCCTTGAACAGGGCGTCGGCGGCCTCATCGGAACCGAGCACGTTGCTCAGGAAATCGAAGAAGTTCTGCTCCCCGGGTTCCATGTCGGCAAAATTTCGATACGGAACCACGATGCTCTCGGTCAGCGAACCGACCTGCCGGGACCATATCCAGGGATGCTCCTCGGTGGCCCAGCCCTGGTTGATCGCGATTTGGCTGATCTTGTCGCGCGCCGCGTCGAACGTGCCGGCGTGGCCGGGTTTCAGCTTGAACTGGGTTGCGCCGAAGAAGCGGTAGGGCCCCCAATCGCTTTTCCAGTTGCTGTTAACCCAGGAAATTTCATCGATGTAATGCGCGTAGCTTTCCACATGGGGAGCCACGTGGCTCTGGAAGTGGTCGTTGACCGCCGAATTCTCTTCGCTCCATTTCCGATAGGCATCCATGTCGGCCCAGTTGAAGCAGCAGGACCGCACGCCCACGATATTCAGCTCGTCTCCCAGCATGGGGGTGTAGGCGTCCCATGTCCGGGGATCGCCGAGTTCGGCCCGCATTTCCATGTGGGCTTTCAGGCCGTCGTAAAAGTCTTTTGACTGGTCGGCCTTGGGCACCATCGTCCACATCTCCGAGAGCCGGTGCGGTGCGTCCTGCGCGGCGAGCGGAGCGGCCAGGAACACGCTTAGAACGGCAAAAACGAACATGGATCGAATTGACTGGGGCATGAGCACCTCCTCGAATGGGTATGGGTTTAAATCCGAATCAAACGCCGACAGTATAGATAAGTTAAGTTCCCGCGTCTGCTGGTGTAAAATGCCCCGTTCCTAACCGGATGGACCCTCATACCTGTGGAAACCAATCAGCACACCAGCCTGATCGAAGACCTGACGCGCCGCAACGAGGCGCTCAGGGGGTATCTTTGACTACGCTGCCAAGCGTGATCGCCTCGAGGAAGTCAGCCGCGAACTAGAAAACCCCGATGTCTGGAACGACCCGGAGAAAGCACAGGGATTGGGGCGCGAACGCTCGCGCCTGGACCATATCGTGACCACGCTCGATGAAGTGCAGACCGGTCTCGAAGACGCGTCCGGAATGCTGGAGCTGGCCGTGGACGACAATGACGAGGACACGGCTGACTCGATTCTCGACGACCTCGAATCGATGCGCGCGCGCATCGAACGGATGGAATTCCAGCGGATGTTTTCGGGTGAAATGGACGAGCGTCCCTGTTTCGTGGATATCCAGGCCGGTTCGGGCGGCACCGAGGCCCAGGACTGGGCTGAAATGCTGTTTCGCATGTACACCCGCTGGGGTGAAGCCCAGGGCTACAAACTGGAGATTATCGAGAAGTCCGACGGCGACGTGGCCGGCATCAAGAGCGCGAC
>JABDPF010000040.1 GCA_013042915.1 Lysobacterales bacterium | reverse complement strand
CGAACGTGCTGAGCGACATCACCTTGTCCCGCACCTCTTCCCACATTTCCCGGGGATAGAGGTAAAGCGCACCATGGTCAAACGCGCTGTAGGTGAGCACCAACTCGCCACCGCACGCTTCCTGGATTGCATCCCGGTAGCGGATCGGTATGGCCAGACGCCCTTTGGCGTCCAGGTTGATGGATGTCTCACCGAAAAACACGTCTCTCCCACTTCCCTGTCATTAATTACCACAATTTCCCACTAATATGCACGATAGTGTTTTGACAAGGCAATGTCAAGCACGACAAAGGCTTAGGCCATAAAAGGTCGATCCGTGTGGACAGGCGGTGCTTGTAGGGTGGCAATTCCTGATCAATTAGAAGTTACCAGCTGGCGACGGCGATCGGAGAAACCCGGCCGTGCTGTCGCATACCCCTTCCAGGCGCCGCTCCCTGTCGGGCACGTCCCTGTGGCGCTTGGTCTGAGCCCATTCAGGGCTCATACACCCCTGGAAGGGGTATGCGACAGCGCGGCCTGGTCTTGAGCAGAGGGTTGTCAACACGGGGTTTTGTAGGAGGCCCCTTGGGGCCGAACCGGATTTCTACGAACCGGCCGGCCCCAAGGGGCCTCCTACACGCTGGCACGGAGCCGCGTGGGGCGCCCGTTCGGTGCAGCGAACATAAGGTGAGCCGCCGAGTGACCGGAGCGCATAGGGGCGATTGGCCCGGATGGCCAATCGAGCTTCGAACGGACAGGATGTCCGTCCGAAGTGATCCCGTCCATGCGGTCCGGACGCGAGGGAACCCCGCAGGGGCGGCGAGCAGTGAGCGGAACCGAACGGGCGCCCCGCGCGGCGGGGCTAGGTGCGAAACTCCTGACGTAGGCGTAAAAAAGAGGGAGCCGGCCGATAAGCCGGGTTCTGTTCGGGCTTTCGCCCGTGGCAATCATTCATCTGGGACCGCCGTCGCCGGCGGCCTCGTGCAGCCTACCCGAAAGCGCCGCGGGCCGCGGCATCGCTTTCCTATTTGGCCTTGCTCCAGGTGGGGTTTACCATGCCGCAGCGTGTTGCCACCTGCGCGGTGCGCTCTTACCGCACCATTTCACCCTTACCCCGACGGCCGAACCGTTTCGTGGCGGTATCTTTTCTGTTGCACTTTCCGTAGGCTCGCGCCCCCCAGGCGTTACCTGGCACCCTGCCCTGCGGAGCCCGGACTTTCCTCCCCGCCCGGTAAAAACCGTGCGGAGCGATTGCCTGGCCGGCTCCCGTGGCCATTCTCCCCGATAAGCAGGGTCAGAGTAAACAAGGCCGGGATGGATTCAGTCCGGACCCAGGAGTTGACGGTAGATCTCCCGGCGCGGGGCCGCGTGGATCGTAGCGGCGATCCGGGCGGCGCGGCTTGCGCCCACATCATCCAGCAGTGCCCGGGCCAGTTCCACTGCTCGCGCCAGGTTGGCGTCGGCACTCGCCTTGGCGCCGCCGACGACGATCACAAATTCACCGCGGCGCTGGTTCGGGTCCGACGCCACCGCGAGATGGAGGTCGGCCAGCGGACCGCGCAACACGGTCTCGAACTGCTTGGTCAGCTCGCGGCAAACGGCCGCCGGTCGGTCGGCGCCGAAAGCAAGGGACATATCGGACAGGCAGCGTTCAATGCGGTGGCTCGATTCGTAAAACACCAGGGTTCGCGTTTCGTCGGCCAGGCTTTGCAGGCGCTTGCCGCGGGCGGCCCGCTTGGCCGGCAAGAAGCCTTCGAAGCCAAAGCGATCCGTCGGCAGGCCGCTGACCGACAGCGCGGCCGTCAGGGCGCTGGCGCCGGGAACCGCGATGACCTCGATGCCCGCCTTGACCGCCAGGCTGACCAGGCGGTAGCCGGGATCGGATAACAGCGGAGTGCCGGCGTCGGATACGAGCGCCACGGACTCGCCGCCCTTCATTCGCTCGACCAGGAGAGGCGATTGCGACTCTTCATTGTGCTCGTGCAGCGCCAGCAGCGCGCGCTCGATGCCGTGGTGCCCAAGCAGCACGCGGCTTCGGCGGGTGTCCTCGGCGGCCACGATATCCACCGAAGCGAGCAGTTCCAGGGCCCTCAGCGTGATGTCCTGCAGGTTGCCTATCGGGGTGGCGACAATGTAGAGGGGGGCGGCGCTCATGACTTCATATTATGGGCCATCGAGGGCCGGCTTGCGGTATCATTTCCGCACCGTCCATACCGAACAGACCATGCGACACACGCTCAATCAAACTCGAATGCCGACCCTGACCCCCCGGCTGATACTGCTTTCCCTCCTGGCAGGCCTGGTGTTGCTTCCCGGTTGCGGAACCGCCCCGATCGGGCAACCCACCGAGGCGCTGGACGGCCAGCAGGCCATGAGCCGTGGAAAATACGAGGAGGCTGCCCGGGCTTTTCAATACCAGGCCATGCAGGCCGGCCCGGAACAGGCATCGGCACTCTGGATCAGTGCAGCCGATGCCTGGATGAAGGCCAGGGATATCGACCAGGCGCGGGATGCCCTGCGCTGGGTCGACAAGCAGGTCCTGTCCTCCGCCGAGATGGCCAGGCTGAACCTGGTGCTTGCCGACCTGGCGCTGACCGAAAACCGCCCGGACGAGGCCGAAGCCCTGCTTCAAAAAGCGGCGGCCTTTGTTCCGTCCAATTCACGCGCGCGCTACGAGGAACTCTTCGCGCGACTCGAGCAACAAGTCGCCGGCCCGGCCTCGCAGGACCTCAGCCGCGCCGCACGCCTGAGTGACACCATGCGATTTTACGATCCGGCGGCCGCGGTGGAACTCATGCAAATGCTGGAATCGGTCTCGTCGGGAGAATTGGCTGTGCGGGCTCTCAACCCCAGGGGTGAACGCCAGTTGACGGGCTGGCTGGACCTGGCCCTGGTGATCCGCAACAACCTGGTCGAACCCGAAGAGGTGGAAGCGGCGATTGCCGAGTGGAAATCGAGGCATCCCTCTCACGTATTGACCCAAACCGAGGCGCTGGACACCTGGCTGCGTTACCGGCAACGGTTCCAGGCACCCCGGCGCGTGGCCGTCGTGTTGCCGACTGACGGAAGGTTGCAGGCGGCCGGCATGGCGCTGAGGGACGGACTGATCAGCGCCTGGGCCGAAAACCCGGGTGGATCGGATCTGCTGTTCTTTTCCAGCGGCGACGACCCGCAAGAGGCGATCTCCGCTTATTACAACGCGCTCGATGCCGGTGCGGACCTGATTATCGGCCCGCTGCGCGAGGAATCGGTCGCCGCCGTGCTTGGCCTGGAAGGTCTTGCCACACCGATGCTCTGCCTGAACGACCTGCCCGGCGACTATCGCCCGCCGGCTGGGCTCGAGGGCCAGGTAACGGGTATTTCCCTGTCGCAGGACACCGAAGCCAGGGCCGTGGGAATCCATGCGGCGAGCCAAGGCTTTGGCCGCGCAATGGTTCTCGCGCCGGAATCCGCCTGGGGTGAGCGCATGGCGGCGGGCTTCATGGAGGGATTCCTACAGGACGATCAGCAAATCGTGACTTCCATTCGCTACCTGGAGACGGAAAATGATGACAGCGCGGTCATGGAACGTGCGCTGAAAATCGACGAGAGCAAAGCACGTGCGCAACGGCTGGAAAATACGCTGCAAACGCAGATCGAATTCGAACCGGTTCGTCGGCAGGACATCGACGTGATTTTCATGCCTGTCCAAGCGGCCAAGGCCAGGCAACTTCGGCCGCAACTCCGATTTCACGATGCCGGTGACATACCGGTGTACGCAACCGGCCGGGTGTACAGCGGAGAACCCGACCCCGCCCTGAACCGCGACCTGAACGGCATTCGCTTTCCCGCCGGGCGGTGGTATGTCGAGCACCCGGACAAGGCCGACCTGCCGGACGTGGCGAGCCTCAACGGCGGTCGCCTGGCCTCGCTTTTCGCGCTGGGCCAGGATGCGTGGAACCTGCTGCCGTGGTTGCCGTTGATGCACCGGGACCCCGGGTTTCGGTTCACCGGGCAATCGGGCGACTATACCGACATCGGCAGAGGCACCCTGTTGCGCGAGCCGAGCTGGGCCGTGTTCAAAAACGGCCGTTCCGCCTCCCTGCCCGTTCGGAGCGATGGGCGAGGCGGTTGAATGCCCAGCACCCGCCAGCAGGGAAGCGATTGGGAGCGCGCGGCAGAGCGAATGCTGAAGAAGCGAGGGCTTCGATGCCTCGACCGTAACTATCATGCGCGTGTCGGTGAAATCGATCTGATCATGCTGCAGGGAGAAACCCTGGTTTTCGTCGAGGTGCGATACCGTTCTAACCCAAACTATGGCTCGGGTGCTGACAGCGTTACGGCGCAAAAGCAGGGCCGGGTCATCCAGGCCGCCCGACGTTTTCTCCAACGCGAAAAGCAGCATGCCTGGCGGCCTTGCCGCTTTGACGTCGTGTCGATCGGGGATGAAGAAGGCGAACCCGTCATAACATGGATTCGTCGTGCATTCGAGGCCGCCTGACCGGGCCAGGGAGGACCCATGACGCACACACACCACCAATTTTTCAGCGCACAACGATGGGCGAAGACATTGATCGGTCTCGCGCTGGTCGCGATGATATCGGCCTGCTCCTCGGGCGTGGAGCGTCGGAGCCTCGGCACCGTGATCGACGACCAGACATCGGAGATCCGGATTCTGGACACGCTGTTCGATCAACCCGAGTTCGACGAGCGCGACCATATCAAGGTGGAAACCCACAACCAGACCATGTTGCTGGCCGGCGAAGTCAGCAGCGCCGAGAAGAAGGCTTTGGCTACCCGGTTGGCCTCGGAACTCAAAACCGTCGCGCGCGTAGTCAACGAACTGGCGGTAATGCCGGCCGTCGAAACGTCGGGTGAGCTCAGCAACAGCTACATCACCTCCAAGGTGAACACCCGGCTGCTGTTTTCCAACCCGATCGAGGGTTCGGACACGGGCCGGCTGAAGGTGATCACGGCGCGGCGTACGGTCTACCTGATGGGCAGTGTCACGCGCGCCGAGGGCGAGGCCGTGGCCGAAGTGGTGCGCCGTACGCGCGGCGTCGAGAAGGTCGTCAAGGTATTCGATTACATCGAATGAAGCAGTATGCCGGCTGCTTGAAGAATCACGATTGCGTACAGCGCGGCGACAATGTCATCGAGCATGATACCCAGCCCCCCACCGAAGCGCTTCTCCACCCAGCCGATCGGCCATGGCTTGAAAATGTCGAATAGGCGAAACAGCACGAAGGCGGCGAGCAACCACGTCCACGACAGGGGGACGAAGGCTGTGGCCAACCAATAGGCCACCATTTCGTCCCAGACGATGCCGCCCGGATCGTGCTCGCCGGCATGCCGGGAGGCTACATCGCAGATCCAGACGCCGGCCACGAACAGCGCGATCAGCAGCGGCCAGAACACGACCGCCGGCAACAGCTTCAGCGCAACCGCCAGCGGCACGGCTGCCAGGGTGCCCATCGTGCCAGGCGCCCGCGGCGCCAGGCCCGATCCGAAACCGTAGGCGAGAAAGCCGCTGAGCGAGCCGAAAGCGATCTGGCGCGCGGTCAGGCAATCGGGGTTCATCATCCGCCCCCCGCCGATGGAGAGAAATGCTGGTATCCCTCGATGCCCGGGTCGAATACCTTGCCATTCCGGCGCAGAACCGTCAGGCCGGGTTCGCGCCTGATGGACCCGATGCGCGTCAGGAGAATGCCGAGCCGTTCCTGCAGCGCGTCCAGGGTCGGCGCCTGGTCCGCGGCGACCGTGAAACACAGCTCGTAGTCGTCGCCCCCGCCCAGTTGCAAGCTCCAGCGGGATTCGTTCGGCATTTCATCGAAACACGAGGCGGAAGGAAGGCGCTCGACCTCCAGGCAGGCGCCGACGTCGGAACACTCCAGGATATGGCCCAGGTCGGCGGCCAGGCCATCCGAGATGTCGATACAGGCACTGGCAATGCCGCGCAGGGCGCGGCCCAGCGCAAGCCGGGGTGTGGGGGTGTGCAGCGCCGCCAGGGCCTCACGATCCGGCGTTTCGCCCGCCTGCAGAGCGCGCAGAGCAAGAGCGGCACGCCCCGTGACACCCGACACATAGACGAGATCCCCCGGTTTCGCACCGGCCCGGGTCAGCGCCTGTCCGCGGGGTACCCGACCGGCCGCGGTCACGGTGATGCCTAGTGGGCCAGACGTGGTGTCTCCGCCGGCAAGCACGATGCCGGTATCACCGGCCAGTCCGGCCATTCCGCCCGCAAAGGCATCGACCCAGTCGGGATCGTCGCCGGGCAGCGTCAACGCGAGGAGGAACCAGGCGGGGTCGGCGCCCATGGCCGCGAGATCGCTCAGGTTAACCGCAAGGGATTTGTGGCCGACCGCGCCGGCGGTTGCGTCAGGACCGAAATGGACGCCTTCCACCAGCGTATCGACGCAGACGGCCAACTGCCAGCCGTCTTCGAGCTCGACCAGGGCCGCGTCATCGCCGATTCCGAGCACGCAGCCCGGGTCGCCCGGACGCGCGGACGTGCCGAACACGCGCGCAATTCGGTTGATCAGGTCGAACTCGGGCACCGTGCCTGGGCCTCCTGGGTTTCCGAGGCGCGCCACTCCCTGACGGCTTTGTCCAGAACCGCGTTGACGTAAGCGTGCCCCTGTTCGGAACCGAATCGGTGGGCCAGGTCGACGCACTCGTCGAGTACCACGCGGAAGGGCAATTCGGGACAGTGAATCAGCTCGAAGGCGCCAATTCTAAGGACAGCGCGCTCCATTACCTCGAGTTGCTCGACGGGCCGGTCGAGAAAGGGCTGGAGCGCCTGGTCCAAGGTTTCCCCGTGCGCGCCCACGCCGCGCAGAAGGCGCTCGAAGTGCTCTACATCGACGCCCTTCATGTTCTGGATCTCCATGAACTGGCACAGGATTTCGTCGGGCTCCTGACCGGTCATCTGCCATTGGTAGATGGCCTGCAGTGCCCTGCGCCGCGCGCGCCGGCGGGGTTCGTAGTGTCCCTTCGCGCTCATCGGGATTGCAAACCATCGAGGTGCACCGCCAGTTCGCGCCGTGCCTGCACCATTTCCAGCGCGGCAACGGCCACGTCGAATCCCTTGTTTCCGGCCTCGGTGGAGGCGCGTTCGATCGCCTGCTCCACGCTGTCGGTCGTCAGAACGCCGAAGGTCACCGGCACACCGCGATCGAGCGAGACGCGTGACAGTCCCCGCGCGCACTCACCGGCCACGAAGTCAAAATGAGGCGTTCCGCCGCGGATCACGGCGCCGAGCGCGATCACCGCGTCGTACTGGCCAGAGGCCGCCAGTTGATCGGCAATCAGTGGAATCTCGTAAGCGCCCGGCACCCAAACCAGGGCCCGCCGATCAGCCTCGATGCCGTGACGATCCAAGGCGTCCTGCGCACCCTCGAGCAGTTGGTCGACGATGAACCGGTTGAACCGCGCCGCCACGATGGCGACTCGCATGTCGGTTCCGGGACGGGGTTCCTGGATTTCAAACATCGGTCATTCCTTTTTTTCGCCCATCGGGTCGACGTATTCCACCACCTCCAGGCCGAACCCGGCCAGGCCGGTCAGTTTCCAGGGCGCGCTGAGGACCCGCATCTTACAGATACCGAGGTCGGCAATGATCTGCGCCCCGATGCCGTACGTGCGTAACTCGCGCGAACTGCGGTTGTCACCGCTCTCTTGCATCACGGGTTCGGGAACCTGCTGGATCGTGCGAAGGATTTCATCATCGTCTTTTTGCCCGCCCAGCACGAGCACCATGCCGCTCCCGACGGCGTCGATTTCCTTGAGCGCAGTCCGCAACGGCAAACCGAAATCCTTGCGTCGAATGCTGAGCACGTCACTGAGCGGGTTCTGCACGTGCACCCGCACCATGAATGGCTTATCGCGGTCGATTTCGCCCCGCACCAGGGCAAGATGCAGCCGGCCCTCGATCGTGTCGCGGTAAGTGTGTAATTGGAAAGGCCCGAAATCGGTGTCCACGCGGTGCGAGGAGGCATGCTCGACGGACTTCTCCGTTTCCATCCGGTAACGGATCAGGTTGGCGATGGTGCCGATCTTGAGACCGTGTTCCTCTGCAAAACCCACCAGTTCGGGACGCCGCGCCATGCTGCCGTCTTCGTTCAGGATTTCCACCAGCACGGCGGCCGGCTCGAGCCCCGCGAGCATTGCCAGGTCGACGCTGGCCTCCGTGTGCCCGGCACGGGCCAGCACGCCGCCCGGCGCGGACATCAGGGGAAACACGTGGCCTGGCTGCGAGAGATCGGTGGGCTTGGCGTCGGGCTTGACCGCGGTGCGTATGGTGTGGGCCCGGTCATACGCCGAGATACCGGTGGTGATGCCTTCGCCGGCCTCGATCGAGATCGTGAAATTGGTTCGGTAGTGGGCCTGGTTCTGGTTCACCATCAGCGGCAGGCTCAACTGGCGGCAGCGCTCACGCGTCAGCGGCAGGCAGATCAGCCCGCGACCGAACCGGGCCATGAAGTTGATGTCTTCCGGCCGTACCTTGGTCGCGGCCATTACCAGGTCGCCTTCGTTTTCCCGTTCCTCGTCGTCCATCAGGATGACCATCTTTCCCTGGCGGATATCCTCGAGCAGTTCAGGAATCGTGTTGAGTTCGATTTTCTTACCCATGTCAGGCTGTCCGTTGGTCTTCGTCGGAAAAATCCGGGATCATCAAGCGCTCCAGGTAGCGGGCGATCAGGTCGACCTCGAGATTCACGAGGTCACCCGGCTGAAGCCGGCCGAGGGTAGTGATGTCCATCGTGTGAGGGATCAGGCACACCGAGAACCTTTTCCCGGCCACCTCGTTGACGGTGAGGCTGACGCCGTCGAGACAGACGGATCCCTTTCGCGCCACGTAGCGGGCCAGGTCGGTGGGCACCTCGAACTCGAACCGCTCGGCCCGCCCATCTTCGTAACGCGAGATCAGCCGGGCCAGCCCATCGACGTGTCCGGTGACCAGGTGTCCGCCCATTCGGTCGTCGACGCCCATGGCCAACTCGAGATTGACCGGGTCGCCCTCGTTCAAGCCGCCAATGATCGTCAGCGCCAGGGTTTCCTTGGATACATCCGCCGTAAAGCGCTGTTTCTCCGGTTCGAGCATGGTCAGGCAGGCACCCGAAACACTGATGCTGTCCCCGGTACGGCAGCCGTCAAGGCTCAGCGAGCGGGTTTCGATCACGAGGCGGCAGTCGCCGCCCACCTCGGTCTTGCTGACCAGGGTGCCCGTGGTTTCAACGATTCCGGTAAACATGATGATGCCTTTAGGTTCTCGGGTGATTGGGGCCGGGCCCGGGCCGCAGATGGATGCGAATGTCGTCGCCCAGGCGAAGCGTATCCTGCACCTTAAAATGCGCCCGGTCATCCATGGATTCAAGCGGCCCGAAGGCGAAAGGGCCGGGACCACCGTCGCCCAGCAGCACGGGCGCCACGTACAGCACGAGTTCGTCAACCAGACCCCCGGACAACAAGGCGCCGCACAGGCGCGATCCCGCTTCGACCTGCACCTCGTTCAGTTCACGCCGGCCGAGTTCTTCGAGCAATTCCGGGAGCGCCACGCCCCCGGGGCCGGCCGGCAGGACGAGGCATTGGGCATCACCTTGGGCCAGTGCTTCAGGCGGCCCACCGATTCCGGCCACCAGGACATCGCCCTCCTCTGCCAGCAGGTGGCTGTCTGGGGGGATGCGCCATGCCGAGTCGACGACCACGCGCGCGGGTTGCCGCACCGGGCCGCTGACCCGCGCCGTCATTCGCGGATCATCGGCAAGCACGGTACCGATGCCGGTCAGGATGGCCGAGGATCGCGCGCGCCAGCGCTGCACGTCCTGGCGGGCGGCTTCACCGGTAATCCACTTGCTGTCGCCATTGGCAAGCCCGATGCGGCCATCCAGGCTGACCGCGCTCTTGATGCGGACCCAGGGGCGCCCCGTTCTCATTCGCTTCAGATAACCCGGGTTCAGACGCTCCGCCTCGGTCGGCATCAACCCGGAATCGACGGCGATACCGGCGTCGCGCAGACGTTGCAGCCCTTTGCCCGCCACCCGTGGATGCGGGTCTTCGACAGCTATAATCACGCGTCCGATTCCTGCCTCTACCAGGGCATCGGCGCAAGGCGGGGTTCTGCCGTGGAATGCACAGGGCTCGAGTGTAACGTAGGCCGTCATGCCGCGAACCGGCTCGGCCGCGTCGTTCATCGCTGCAATCTCGGCGTGCGCGGCTCCGGCCGCTTCGTGCCAGCCGGCACCCACCAGCCGGTCGCCATCGGCGATGACGCAGCCGACGCGCGGATTGGGGTCGGTGGTGTTCAGGCCGCGCCGCGCCAGGCGAAGCGCAAGCGCCATGTGGGCATGGTCCCGGGCGTCGAAGCTCATTGCTCCGACCGGCCGTTTCGCTTCGCCGTCGAGCCGAGCAGGGATCCCTGGCGTTCCTCGTCATCGACAGGAGGTTCGCGTTCGAGCCTTTCAATCACGTCCCTGAAGGCCTGGACATCTTCGAAGCGTTTGTAAACCGAGGCAAACCGCACGTAAGCCACCTGGTCGAGCTTGGCCAGCTCACGCATCACCCACTCGCCGATCAGGGCGCTGGGGATTTCCGAGTCTTCCACCGAGCTGATCTCCCGCAACAGCGAGCGAATGGCGTGCTCGACCTTGCGGGTCTCGACGGGACGCTTCTCGAGTGCCCGCATCATGCCGTCGCGCAGCTTGGTCTCCGAAAACGCCTGGCGGCCGCCATCCGTTTTGATCACGCGCGGCGCCTTCAGCTCCGGCGCCTCGAAGGTGTTGAATCGCGACCCGCAGGATTCGCACTGCCGACGCCTGCGTATCTGCAAGCCGTCACGAGTCAGCCGCGAGTCGACGACCCGCGTGTCTTCATGGCTGCAGAATGGACAGATCATTCGTGATTCACGAGGAGTACACGGGGTGTTTGGCGCAGAGGGCCAGGGCCTGTTCGCGGACGCGGTCCTCAAGGGCGGTGTCGCCCACGTTGTCGAGCACCTCGCAGATCAGTCCGGCCAGTTCCTGGCTGTCGGCCACGGTAAAGCCGCGAGTCGTGATCGCGGGGGTTCCGATGCGCAGGCCACTGGTCACGAACGGCGATCGCGGCTCGCCCGGCACGGTGTTCTTGTTCACCGTGATGTAGGCGCGACCCAGGGATTCCTCGGCGTCTTTGCCGGTGAACTCACGGCCGATCAGATCGATCAGCACCAGGTGGTTGTCGGTGCCGCCTGAAACGACTTTGTAGCCGCGCTCCATGATCACGGCCGCCATCGCTCGGGCGTTGTCCAGCACGTCCTGCTGATAGACCCGGAATTCGGGATCCAGGGCTTCCTTGAACGCCACGGCCTTGGCGGCGATCACGTGCATCAATGGACCGCCCTGGGTGCCCGGAAACACGACGGAGTTCAAAACCTTAGCCATCTCCTCGTCCGCATCGGCCAGGATCAGGCCACCGCGCGGGCCGCGCAGGGTTTTGTGGGTGGTCGACGTCACCACGTGCGCGTGCGGCAGCGGGTTGGGGTACAAACCGGCGGCAACCAGGCCCGCCACGTGGGCCATGTCGACCAGGAACCACGCGCCCACGGAATCGGCTATTTCGCGCATCCGCTTCCAGTCGACTTTGCGGGAATAGGCCGAAAATCCACCGACAAGCAACCGCGGCCGATGTTCTTGCGCGAGTGCCGCCATGCGGTCGTAGTCGATCATGCCGGTATCGGGATCGGTCCCGTAAAACACGGGATTGAAGAACTTGCCGGAGAAGTTCACCTTGCTGCCGTGGGTCAGATGACCACCCTCGTTGAGGGCCATGCCCATGATGGTTTCTCCGGGATTCAACAAAGCCAGGTAAACCGCGGCGTTGGCTTGCGACCCGGAGTGGGGTTGGACGTTGGCGTAATTGGCGCCGAACAGCTGCATCAGGCGGTCACGGGCGAGGTCTTCGGCAAGATCAACGTACTCGCATCCGCCGTAGTAACGGCGGCCGGGATATCCCTCGGCGTACTTGTTGGTGAGCAACGAGCCCTGGGCTTCCATCACGCGCGGACTGGCGTAATTCTCCGACGCGATCAACTCGATGTGTTCTTCCTGTCGCACGTGCTCGGCGTGGATGGCGTCAGCCAATTCGTCGTCGTAGCCGCGGATGCGGTCGTTGTTGTCAAACATTCCGGTTCCTGTAAGCCTGTGTCGTGTGCCGGGAGGCGGGTGGGCCAAGCGCACGATTTTAGCATTTTTGCGGCGCTTGGCGCATAATCGCACCCCCGAAAATAAACCGTCAGCAGCGGGTTACCCAATGTCCCAGTTCATTTACACGATGATCGGCGTGAGCAAGGTCGTGCCGCCCAACCGCACGATCATCCGAGACATCTCTCTCTCTTTCTTTCCGGGTGCCAAAATCGGCCTGCTGGGCTTGAACGGCGCGGGCAAGTCCACCGTGCTGCGCATCATGGCGGGCGTCGACCCCGATTTCGACGGCGAGGCACGCCCGCAGCCCGAAACGCGCATCGGCTATTTGCCCCAGGAACCCGAACTCGACGAGGACAAAACCGTGCGCGAGGTGGTCGAGGAAGGCGTGATCGAGGTGCGCAACCTGCTGAACCGCTTCGATGAGGTCAGCATGAAGTTCGCCGAGCCGATGGACGACGAGGTTATGAATACTCTTTTAGCCGAGCAGGCCGAGTTGCAGGAGGCCATCGAAAACGCGAACGGCTGGGAACTGGAGCGCACGCTGGAAGTCGCTGCCGACGCCCTGCGCCTGCCCGAGTGGGATGCACAGGTGGCCAAGCTGTCGGGTGGCGAGCGGCGACGCGTGGCCATTTGCAGATTGCTGCTGTCGAGCCCGGACATGCTGCTGCTGGACGAGCCCACCAACCACCTCGATGCCGAGTCGGTGGCCTGGCTGGAACGCTTCCTGACCGAGTTTTCCGGTACCGTCGTCGCGATCACGCATGACCGCTACTTCCTGGACAACGCCGCGGAGTGGATCCTGGAACTCGACCGTGGCTACGGCATCCCCTGGAAAGGCAATTACTCTTCCTGGCTGGAGCAGAAGGAGGTGCGCCTGGCCCAGGAGGACACCCGTGAGAAAGCCCGCCAGCGATCGATCCAGGCCGAGCTGGAATGGGTACGTGCCAACCCCAAGGGCCGCCGCGCCAAGAGCAAGGCACGCCTGCAGCGTTTCGAAGAGCTGAGTTCGCAAGAGCGGCAAGCGCGAAACGAAACGCACGAGATTTATATCCCGCCGGGTCAGCGATTGGGTAACCAGGTGATTGAGGTCGAGCACCTCAGCAAGGGATTCGGCGATCGCTTGCTGATCGATGACTTGAGCTTCAGCGTACCCCCGGGCGCGATCGTCGGCGTGATCGGTGGCAACGGCGCGGGCAAGTCAACGCTGTTCCGGATTTTGACCGGGCAGGAGGAACCGAACGCGGGAGAAATACGCGTCGGCCCGAGCGTGGAGATGGCGTACGTCGACCAAAGCCGGGACAGCCTGAACGGCGAACGCAGTGTCTGGGAAGAGATCGCCGACGGTGAGGAAATCATCACGGTCGGCGACTACAAAACACCGTCCCGGGCTTACGTGGGGCGATTCAATTTCCGTGGCGCCGATCAGCAGAAACGGGTGAAGGACCTGTCCGGTGGCGAGCGCAACCGGGTTCACCTGGCCAAGTTGTTGAAATCCGGAGGTAATGTGCTACTACTGGACGAGCCGACCAACGATCTCGACGTGGAAACCCTGCGCGCGCTCGAAGAGGCCTTGCTGGACTTTCCCGGTTGCGCCGTCGTGATCTCGCACGATCGCTGGTTCCTGGACCGCATCGCCACGCACATGCTCGCTTTCGAGGGAGAAAGCCATGTCGAGTGGTTCGAGGGCAACTACAGCGAGTACGAGGCGGACCTGAGGCGGCGCGTGGGCGACGAAGCAGCCAACCCGCATCGGGTGAAGTACCGGCGGTTGGCGTAATTATTCCGTTAGTGACGGAAACCGGTTCTTCTCAACCCGGACGCGGTGCCGTTCATACCCCGACAGGGGACGCTCCCTGGCGGGCACATCCTTGTGGCGCTCGGTCTGAGCCCGTCCGGGGCTCATACGCCCCTGGAGGGGTATGAACGGCACCACGTCCTGGACAGGGTGTCGAACGGCAATTTCTGGACACTGCTCAATTCAAAGATGTGGGGTTACATGCCCTATTTCAGGGGCTATTGACGCTTGGACGGCGGCAACACAAGCGCCACAGGGATATGCCCGCCGGGGAGAACAGGCAACGGGGCAGCCGGGTTCAAGTGGATACCTCTCGCTTTGGTTCAGGCGGTAGTTCGAAATCGGCTGGGGTTGGGTCGAACGGACGGGGGTTCCAGCCCAGGAATTCGCGGGCGGGACTGTCGTCGAATACGAGGTCGGTGGCCTGGCGGTGGACCATCTCCGAGTTGACGCCGGAGGCCAGTCCGCTTATCGCAGCGGCCTTGACCATCGGGACCATCAGGGCCGGGGCGATCGATACCAGGCGGATCGGTCTGCTGCCGCAACGCGCGGTTTTCTCGAGCATTTCACGGTAGGTCAGGGTCGAACCACCACCAACCGGGCTTTCGAAGAGAGCGTTGCCGGGCCGGCCCAAGGCCGCCAGGGCGATGGTTGCCAGGTCCTCCGCGTGGACGGGTTGGCGCAAGCCACCGGCGCGTGACGAGCAGGGGATGAATCCCGTTCGCTCACCGAACCGCAACAGGCGGCTCAGGTTGCGGTCCCGGCCGCAACCGTACACCAGGGTGGGCCGCAGGATGGAGAGCGCGATGCCGCGTTCACGGCAAAGGGCTTTCAGAGCGGTTTCTTCCCCGGCGATCGACCTGACGAGGATCCGCTCGGCCTGGTCACCCGAATTTTTCTTACTGACGGTGCTGGTGGTGCTGAACGCGACCACCCGTTCCAGTCCTTCGCTGTGTTCCACCCATCGGCGCGCAAGCGACAGCGGACCGCACGACACCAGGCCGTCGATGGCGGACGGAGCGGTCTTCGGTGAGCACCAGGCGATCGGCCCACCAAGAATGGCCGGTTGGTTTTCTTGCCTGCTGAGCGCGGTCACTCGATATCCTGCTGCGCCCAGCAGAGGCAGCAGAAAAACGCCGATCTGCGATCGGGCGCCGGCCGCCGCGACGTGGCGGATGGCGTTCACCGCCGGATCAGCACCCAGGGCAGGGTCACGAAGAACCGGATCCAGATGCCCGAGATCACCAGCCATCGCATCGGCAGCGACCGGTCGCCAGCCTGGAATTTTTTGAAGAATCGCTGCATTCCGCGGTGTTTCTGGAAATGGACCCAGGCCGGGCGACGGCGGCTCGAGAGTCCCTGCAGGTGGAACACGCGTGCAGTCGGCACGAAGATCCGCGCGAATCCCTTCTGCTGCAGCCGGTACATCAGGTCCAGGTCTTCGCAATGCAGGGTGTAACCCTCGTCCATGCCGCCCAGTTCGCGATAGACCGTTTTTCGAACCAGCATGCAGGCGCCGGAAACGGCGTCCACCTCGGTGACTTCACCCGGCAGCGGTTCATCGGGTTCCACCCCCTGCAGGGACGCGCGCTTGCCTTCCAGCCTCGCTAACCCGGTGAAGGTCAGAAAGGCTCGCCATGGATCGGGAAAGCGGCGAAACGTGCCCCTCAGCGCAGACCCGTGCCGGTCCACGACCATCGGCCCGGCCATGGCGGCAGAAGGTCTGGTCTCTAGCGCATCGACGAGGGCTCGAAGCGAACCCGGAAACAGCTCGCAGTCCGGGTTCAGGATCAGCAGGTAGTCTTCCGGCCCATCTCGTGTCAGGGCAGCCGCCTGGTTAACGGCGCGCGAAAAGCCCCGGTTGTCCTGGTTGAAGACGAGCGACACGTTTTCCAGGCGTCCGAACAGGCTGCCGACCATCTGCGCGCTGCCATCGTCGGACGCGTTGTCCACCAACGCTACCGACACCTCCTGCCCTTGCGAGAGTACCGATTCGATGCAGCGCGCGAGCGCGTCCCCGGCGTTGTAGTTGACGATCAGAACGGCAACGGAGGAAGCCACTTCGTCAGACCGCCTCAGCGTCTGTCCAGCCATCGCCGCCACCATGGACGGCGGACCTGTTCCAGCGCGCGCCTCAGATCGGCGATTTCTCGGTCCTTGTTGTGCAGGAGTTCCCCGGCTGCCATGTTCTTGCGGATTTCGTGATGGTAGTGGCTGTAGACGGACTCGGACTGGTCGTCGAACAGGCTGAGAGCAATGTTGGGCCTCGGAAGGGCGCTCTGCGATGCGGCGCACAAGGCGAGAAGATACACGGGCCGGTGTTCCGGTTTATCCTGCGTGGTTATGCCCGATTCCGATTCGCGGGAATGGTGCACGTCGCCATCACCCTCGAGGGCCCAGATTTCTGACTGGAACACCAGCTTTTGCCCCCACAGAAGATGACAGGAGAAAAAGCGGTTCAGCAGGTTTTCGAACTCGGCATGGTACAACTCCGCAACGTGAAATTCGTTCTCGTTGCCCAGCGCCTCGGTGTACACCGCCTTGTCGGGGGTCGAAATCAGCAGGAACCCGTCGGGCTGCAGTACGCGACTGAATTCTTCGAGCAGGCGATCGTGGTCCTGGAGGTGCTCCAGCGTTTCGAAGGACACGACGGCATCGAACGAGGCGTCTTCAAAGGGCAAATCGAGGCAGTCGGCCTGCCGAAATTCAAGGTTCGGGGCGCGGTAGCGTTCGCCTGCGTGGGCGACCGCTGCAGCGGACAGGTCGACGCCCGTCACCGCGGCGGCACGGTCCGCCAGCAAAGCCGCGCCGTAGCCTTCGCCGCAGGCGGCATCGAGCACTCTCCGGCCCGCCACCAGTTCGCGGGCAAACGCGTAACGGTGAACGTGCTCGTAGCGGATCTCGCGAACGCACTCGGGCGTGAAGCGTTCACCTGTGAATTCCAGTGCAGAAGACAATGCGGGTTCCCGGTGCGAATGATCCAGTGGATTTTAACCCAAGCGCAGCCCGGCGCGTTCAATTGCCGCCAATACCGCTCGGCGGCGCGGGGCGAGCGGGTCTTGCCGGATAAAGTCCATGACCCGCTCGAGGTAGTCGGGATGCCGATCCAACAGTCGCTGCATGCTGCTCTCGTCGGGCCGTAAACCGAGGGGGCCAAAGGACCGCCCGCCGAGGTGGACCACGTAGGTATCGTCGCAAAGCACGTTGCGCATGCCGGCCTGCCGCGCCCGCATCGAGAAGTCGTTTTCCTCGCCGTAGCCCCTGCCAAAGACCGACGCTTCGAACACGCCGACGCGGTCGATGGCACGCCGTGCAATCGCCATGCAGAAACCTACCGCGGTGGGTAATTCGGGGTAATCAGGCGGGCCGGCGTGCCGAACCGCGACGGCCACCGCGTCCGGATCGTCCGGTACGGGATTGTCCTGGCAGAATACGGGGATCGAGGCAATCTCGCCATTGTTGGTCCACGGAGTTGCGGTGGCAATGTCCGGGTCGGATTGCAGGCAGAGCGCCAGGCCCTGCAGCCAGCCACGGGTGGCCACGGCATCAGAATTGAGCAACACGATATCGCCGCCGGCGAGGTTCATGCCGCGATTGGCCGTTCCGACGAAACCCAGGTTTTCGGGGTTCCTCTCGATACGCCAGGAGGCGGGCGCTCGGCCTTCCCATTGCAGGAGCAGGGCATCTATTTCCGGGTCGGTGGAGGCGTCGTTTATGACGAGGACCGAAGCGGACGGAGACGTGTGCGCAAGAACCGATGAAAGGCAATGTGCGGTCTCTTCGGGCGCATTGAACACCGGAATCACGACCGTTGGCAGCACCGGATCAGGCACGGCCCCTGATGTCACTGGTCATCGCCCCAGCGATGAGGCAGCCGCACGATACCCATCTCGCGGCTTTCACCGGCAACGCTGAACCGGACTTCGGCGGTATCGAACAGGCGAATTCCTTCGGGATCCATCGCGTGGCCGCGAAGTGAGTAGGTGCCCGGCAGCAGGGGGAGGTCAGTGAACCGGATCAGGTAGCGAAAGCGCTCACCGTCAAGGCGCTCGGGTTGTACCGCGTCGAAGTCCGAAGCCACGCCGTAAACGGGCGTTCCATCGGCGCGCATCACGCCCACCAGGGCGACGGGGGCCCGGCCGTCCGGCGAGTTGAGTACCAGTTCGGCTTCCAGGCCGCCACCGTGCGGCAGGACCGCGCTGCCGTCGTTCTCGACACCCGTCAGGTGGAACGACGCAATTCGGTAATGACCGCTGGTGCCGGTAAGGGATCGTCGATGGCGCCTCTCGGCGGCGTTTTTTTCTTCGTGCCAAGCCAGGTAAGACTGGGTCACCGGGAACACGTCGCCAAGCTTTTTCGTGCGACCCTCGTGCAACCAGATCGCCTTCTGGCACAACTTCTGCACCAGGTACATGCTGTGGGAAACCATCAGCAGGGTATTGCCCTGTTCGAGGAAACGTTCGATCCATCGAATGCACTTTTTCTGGAACGACTCATCGCCGACCGCCAGGACCTCGTCGGTGATCAGCAACTCGGGATCCGAGGCTGCCACGACGGCGAAACCCAGGCGCACGATCATGCCGGAGGAATAGTGTTTTACCGGTTCGTAGACATAATCCCCGATGTCCGCAAAAGCCAGGATCTCGTCCATTTTCCGATCAAGCCGCCGTGCACCGATGCCCAGCAGGGCTGCTTTCATGCGCACGTTGTCGATGCCCGAAAACTCCGGCTGGAACCCGGCGCCCAATTCCAACAGCGCGGCGGTCCGGCCGTTGACCGCAACCTGCCCGCAACTGGGGGTGATGACACCGGTCAGGATTTTCAGCAGCGTGGACTTGCCGGCGCCGTTTTCTCCAATGATGCCGAAAGACTGGCCGCGGCTGACCTCGAGGCTGACATCGTGCAACACCTCGGCACCCTCACCGGCCGGCTTTCCGGCCAGCAGCGCTGCGAAGGCCCGCAAGCGTTCACCCGGGCGGTGAACCCGTGGATAGAACTTCGATACGCCCTCGACACGAACCAGCGGGTCCATCACAGGAAATCCTCGAAGTGGCCGCTGATGCGCCGAAAGAAGCGAAAGCCCAAACCGAGCACCAGTAACGTGAATGCGGGCACCATCAAATCAGAGACAGACAGGCTGAAGTCTCCGAACAGCAGAACGTCCCGCAGCCGCTCCACGTACCAGCTCATCGGGTTAAAGCGCATCACGGCGGCTACCTGCGGTGGCAGCACGCTGCTGCCGTAAAGGATGGGCGTGGCGAAAAACCAGAAAGTCATCAATGGCGGAAGAATCTGCGACACGTCACGGATGAAGACCTGCAGGGCGCTGATCAAGAGCGCCAGCCCGCAGGCGAACAGGAACAGCAGGCCCAGCAGCGGCAAAACGGCAATCAAGCCGCCCCACTGCAGTGGCGTGCCCGTCAGCGCGATCACCGCCAGTACGGCAGCGTAGCCGACCAGGTGCATCAGGAAGGTTGCGGTAACGGTCGACAGAGGAATCATCTCGGTGGGGATCGCCACCTTGCCGATCAGCGCCGCGTTGGCGCTGATCGCGGTCGACGAGCGCAGCACGGCCTCCGAGAACGCCGTCCATGGCCAGAACGCGACCGCCAGGTACGGCATGAACGCGACGTCGCCCGAATCCGGGACTCGCGCCTTGAAAATCGTGGTGAACACGAAGGTGTAAATGGCCAGCAGCATCAAGGGCTGGATGAACAGCCAAGCAAAGCCCGTCACGTTCTCCAGGTAATCCGTGCGGATCGCGCGCGACACCAGTTGCCGAAAAAAATTGTCGGTCAGCAGGTTCATCGGCAAGCCATCAACGGCACGACGTCATTTCAATCCCTGAATCTGGGAGCGTTCTCGAGGTTTTCGCCGAAATGGCGTTTCAGCATGGCTTCGACCGCGCCCTCGGGCAATTCGATCTGCCCTGTCGTTACGTCCACGATGTAGCGGCTGCGATAATCGGCGAGGTATTTCCTCTCCACGCCCTCGATCAACTGCTGCTTGACCGTCTCGTAAGGCAGGGTTCCCGATGGAACCTTCCGGTTGAGACGGATGATGTGGTAGCCGTAAGACGTCTTCACCGGCGCGCTGATCTGCCCCGGCTGCTCGAGGGCAAAAGCGGCCACCTCGAACGGCTCGACCATCTCGCCGCGCTTCATCTGCGGATAGCGCCCCTGGTTGCTCGCCTTGGCTGGATCTTCGCTGAATTCCATGATCAGTGCGTCGAACGATGCAGGATCGTCCACCAGCCGTGCTCGCAGATCGGTAACCTGCGCCAGGGCCTTTTCCTCGGACCGGCTGTCGGTACTGATCAGAAGGTGCGACACGTCGACCTGCTCCTCGGTAAGGAACTCGTCCGGGTTGGCGAGGTAATATTCCTCTGCCATGGCCTCGTAGTCCGCGTCCGGCGCGTTGGCCACGATATGCTCCAGCCAAATGGTCGCCAGCTCCTCCTCCTGCTTCAACTCGAGTCGGTCGGCAACCAGCGGATCCTCATCGAAGCCCTCGGCCCGTGCCGCCGCTGCAATCTGGCGGGCGCGCAGCAACTTCTGGACCAGCTGATCGACGCGTTCACCATCGCGAATGAAGGCATAACGATGCTGCTCGGGGATCTCGGCGAATGCCGCGTCGAGTTCGCCCTGGGTAAGCACCTGCTCGCCCTGGATGGCGAAGGGTTCGTCGTTTGCATGGAGTGACGTTGCAAAGATGGCGAGAAACAGTAAAGGGATCCGGTAGGGTTTCATCATGATTCGATTGTGAAATATCTATGGGTTCCAGATAGACGAAGGGGCTGCAATTGCAGCCCCCCGTCTTAGAGCTTTGCTTGACTTAAAAGCCCAGCAGAAACTTAGGAATTGCTTCCTAGGTCATCTGCTCATCGGCGGCCATACGGCAACCGACGATGAACGTACGCTGGCCTTGTGGCCGAACAGTCCGCCATAGTTGGCTTTTACGCTGCCACCATCGAGGAAACCGTTCTCGAACTCGTAAGCGGCAAAACCGGTGACCGGCATACCAACCAAGCCTTCGGAGTCCGTGCGCATCTGGTCGATACGCGTGTTCTCGGTCAGGTTGATACGACCCCAACCGGAAGTGAACTCGTCAGAAACTTCGACCAGCAGGCTGTCGCCCTCGATGACCGGCGTACCGAACACGGACTCATCACCAAAGCGCAACACGTTAACTTCGTTACACAGCTGGAAGAAGGTCGGGCAGTTGCCGAAATCATCGCAACCGAACTCCGGCGGTACCGACGGTGAGACCACCGGCGGAATGACCGGGCTATCCGGATCGGTCGGCTCGAAGGTCTGCTCCTCGCGGTCCCAGGTCTGGATGCTCACGACCTCGCACAGGGCCTGGTCGTCGCCGTCAACAGCGCCGAACAGCTCGGTGAAGGGCTGGCGGGCGAAGTTATCACACGGCGCAGCGTCTTCCGGCGGGTCGTCAGAGCAGTCACCCGTCGTCGGCCATTCGATTCCGGCCAGCGTCATGCGATCCGGGTCGACGTAGAAGTTCTTCGTCGGGAAGTTGATCACCCACTCGGTACCGGCGTTGAGCGACGGAGCGACCACGTACTCATTCATGATGAAATCATGCATGAAGACCGCGGACACGGCGTCGACGCTGTAATCGGAGTAGGTCACCGGAACGGCCTGGTTCTGCGGCACGCCGAAGAACACGTAGGCAGTCAGCTCGTCACCGCTTTCCAGGGACGGGTAGATCGTGCCCGGACGGAAGTGAAGGCCGGTGTCGCCCTTGTTGAAGCCCTGGATGGCTTTGGCGTCGTAGCTGAACATGGTGCCGTTGTCGGCATTGACGATGGCGGCGCCACCGAACAGACCACCGCTGTTACGCGAGGTGCCGGTTTCGGCCTGGTCAGGCAGACCCACGTCATCCTGGGATTCCTGAACCCAGATGCCGGAGCCTTCCAGGTCGTTGACGACCTCGGTCCATGCCGTGGTCAGCGCGGCGCAGTCGGCGGGCATGCGATCGCTGCCGTGCGTTACCGCTGTAGCGAAGTCATACTCGCCGTCGTCAACCAAGGTACCCATTTCGATCATCTCGACGTAGCCTTCGGCTGCGCGCGCAATGCTCTCGGGACCACCGTCGTTGTTGTCACCGGCATAGGCGAAGTTCAGGAAAGCCTGAAGGCCAGGAGCCGTTGAAGCCATCTCGTACAGGTAAGGTACGGTGCAGCTGCTGTCATTGGTGAACAGGTGGGGGACGCCCGCGGCAGCGCCGAAAGCGGAACTGTCAGCCAAAGCGGCAACCCACACGTCCTCGCGTGACATGTAGAGGTTGAAGTCGAGGACCTCGCGGCTGTTGAAGCCTTCGAGGAAACGGACCTTGACGGCCTTGGCCTGGTCGGTGGTGTTAACCACAGAGATCAGGGTCTGGTTGCCGTCATTGGTGGTGTAGTAGGGATAGAGCAGAACTTGGCCTGTCCCATCCGGGTTGATGTTGACTGCCTGAGCGGTACCCGCGATGCCGGCAACACCTGCCAGGCCAGCGAGCACTGCTGCTGTCAAATTTTTTCTATTCATTACAACACTCCTAAAGGTTGTGTACACAGGGCTTGCAAACGATCCCGAACTTGGTGCTACATCTTCCGTGCATAGGCAGAAACCGCCCTCGCCCGGGTCATTCGCGGCACAATAGTACGACAGTTACCCTGCCAGCGCAATAAATCGCAATGTAAAAAAAGGCAAGTTTCAGGGGATGAAAGCCTTATTTTTTAGGCAAATACCACCACTCGCCCGAGGTCTTTATCCAGGTATCCTCGACCACCTGCATTCCGTCGTACTTGGTCATACCAGGGACGGGCGCGAATACGCGGAAACCGAGCCTGAACCGTACGATGCAGCGCCGCTCTTCGCAGCTGTGGTCCATGTACTCCGCCGAGATGTAGGTCACCTTACGGGTGCGCATGAGCACGCCGTAGTCAATCAGCGAATGGGAGGAGCGATAGCCGGGGGCAAAATACGTGTACGCCGTCTCCAGATCGCCGGTGACGACGGCCTCCCAACGCTCCTGGGCGCGTTTTACGACGACGCCGTCTTCGTCCTTGGGGGCAGAGGCGCATGAGGACAGCAACGCCACGAGGAATGCGAAGACAAGGACGCGCCGCGCGCCGGATACCGGGTATTCGAGTGTGTGGAGTTTCATCATTACTGTTTCGATCCGTTTTTTATTTTACATTCGAAGCGCTGGTATGTGGCGTCAGGGGTTCTCGTCTTCAACGTTTCCGCCACCGATGATCGGTGTTCGATCGACCCGGTTCAGCCGGGAAATCTTCAGCGGCGGCACGGCCGAGAACTCGTCCTCGAGTTCTTCGCTGATGCGGTTCAGGTCCACCG
>JABDPF010000037.1 GCA_013042915.1 Lysobacterales bacterium | reverse complement strand
CGATCAATTTCACCGTCATCGGTGCATTCGAAGCTGGCGCAATCTGCAACTTCGATCTTAGCGGCCTGCCGGCTAATGGCTGGGATCTCACCGACAACGGCAATTGCACCGACGTCGCCGCGGTTGAAAACGGTCCGGCTGCCGAGTGCGTGTTCGCCATCGAGCCGACACCGTTCAGCTTCTGGGCTGACATCTCCTGGATGGCCAACTCGGAAACCGCTTCCGACGTGCCGGTGAGCGGCGACCTGATGCTTGAGTGCACCAGCGTTTGGGATACCGTGTCCATGGTGACCACGGTTTCCGACACGTACCCGATTACAATGGACGGTCTGCAGATCCTCGCTGGCGACTATGCTCCGCATCCTGATGGCAGCACGGTCTGCAGCGCGACCTTGATGGTCGAAGACAGCGCGGTTGAAGTCGACAGCAGCGGCTGCTCAGCAGTTTCCGTTGAAGTTGGCGATCCGGTGTTTGTCTCGTTCGACGATCTTCCGCGTGGTGGAGCAGAAGAAGTTTCTATTTGCAGCATCGAAGCGTCTGTCTTCTTCGAAGGCATCCCGACGCTGAGTCAGTACGGCATGGCCATCATGGTTCTGCTGATGCTGGGCGTTGGCTTTGTAGGCTTCCGCCGCTTGGTCTGATAGCGTTTAGCTAACGGACTGCAGCTATACCAAGAATCCCGCGGTGGGCGACCATCGCGGGGTTTTTTTATGGCTGGTTTTCGCAACTGAATGAAGCTAAGGTTTCGGAGTCATGCGCGGCTTACTGATTCCATGGCTCGTCCTGTTACTGTGCGCGTTCACGGTGCAAGCGGACGAGTTCGCACTGTTCACGGTAGACGTCAACCTGAAGGGCGCCGGGGTGGACTCGGTGAACGTGCGGGTGGTTTGCGGGCCGTCGCCAGGTCTCGATGTGCGGTTCGAAATACCGGTGGACTCCACGAGAACGTTTACCGTTCCCACCGCGGCCGATGGCGAAATTTCATGCGTGCTGACCGCTAGCCCAGTGCCGGGCCAAAAACTCACTTTTCTCGGCGACGGCGGCAGCGTCTTCGAAGCCGATGGTCCGGGATGCCGTTTCAGCGGTGTTGGCGGCGGCCATTCCAATTTCTGCCAGATCCAGGTGGAGAACAAAGAGACCCGGCTTACGGTATTCAAGCACTGGATCGGCACTTCGAAAGCGGAAGAGGACGTTGCAGTTTCACTCGATTGTGGCCGTGGGTTGAGTCATCCGACTCTATCGGTCAACAAGGGAAAGCCCGCCGAATGGTCGCTGGTGGTCAACGACGAGGACGGATTTCTGTGCAGCGTGAGTGAGGCGGAGGGTGAGAGCTATACCTCCGATGTCAGTGATTGCGAGGCCCTGTTGATCCTTCCCGGCGCCGAAGAGGAATGCACGGTGGTCAACACCAAGGTCGTCAAGATGATCGAGGTATTCAACCGTTATGGTCTCGCGGTGATGATCCTGGCCTTTATGGTGGTAGGCGGATTCGCGGCGCGCAGGGCGATTCCCTGAGGCCTTTTCCCTTAAAAAACAGGGGACAGGATCGGCTGGCCACAGGCGTTTACTGTGATTCCCCCCACGACTCTTGACGCATCTTGACAAAACTTTACAGAGATTGCATACTAAGCACATCAACACAGGGCGCTTGACCAGCAGATCGACAGGATGTCGGTCTGTTTTGGTATTAGGGACAGTGAAAACACCCGCGCGAATGGGTCAATCGTCAGGCCGGAACCCCAGCGTCACCCGCTCGTGACCTTCGAGGTCTTTCCGTGTCTCGATCCGCACGTAACCTTCTTTTTCCAATAGCCTTCGCGAGGCGCCGCCTTGCTCGAACCCGTGCTCGAAGGCAAGGCAGCCACCAGCGCGCAGGCTGTCGACGGCGCCGACCGCAATGTGCTTGATAGCCGCCATACCGTCCGGGCCCGGCGTGAGTGCCTCACGCGGTTCGAAGCGGCAATCATCGCGCTCGAGGTGGGGGTCTTGCCGGTCGATGTAAGGCGGATTGCTCACGATGACATCGAACAGGCCGTCGAGGGCTGCCAGCCAGTCGCCTTGGTGTAACGCGATGCGTCCCGGCGCCAGTTCGTGCGCATTGAGCCGCGCGATCTCCAAGGCCGCTTGGCTGATGTCCGTTGCATGGACTTCGCAAGCCGGGCGCTCGGTCGCCAGCGCGATAGCGACAATCCCGCTGCCGGTGCCGAGGTCGGCGATGCGGCCCGCGGAACTTTTCGGGAGACACTCGAGGGCCACTGCAACCAGTAACTCGGTCTCCGGGCGGGGTATCAATACATCGGGCGTCACCACGAAGGGCAGGGACCAGAACTCCCGCACGCCCAGCAAGTAGGCGACGGGTTCTCCGCGGGCCCGGCGTTCAAGCATGCCCTGGTAGCGGTCACGGTCCGTAGTTGACACGCGTGAATTGTCGTTGGCGTACAGCCACGCCCGTGACTCGTTGAGCACATGGCTCAGCAGCAGGTCAGCTTCGAACGAGCCGCCCGCCGGGCCGGCCAATGTGCGGCGGCCCTGTGCCCGCAACTCGCCGACCGACGGTGTCTCAGCCATCTCCGACTCGAGCCTGGCTGCTCTCGCCCACGGCCGGCCCGACGCGGTCGGGCTTGCGGGGCAGCACATGGCGCCAGGCCGAAATCCACCAATTTCTGAAGTCGTCCAGGATGATGTACAACGACGGAATCAGGAACAGCGTGATGACCGTGGCGAACAAAATGCCGAAGGCCAGCGACGCCGCCATGGGGATGACGATCTGCGCCTGCAGGCTTTTCTCCAGCACGATCGGGATCAGGCCGAAGAAGGTCGTCAGCGAGGTCAGCAGGATCGCCCGGAAACGCTTGCTGGCCGCATCGGTTACCGCCTGGTAAAGGGGCACGCCAAGGCGCCGCTCGCGGTTCACGAAATCCACCAGGATAAGGCTGTCGTTCACCACAACGCCGGCCAGCGCGATGATGCCGAAAAAGCTCATCAGGCTGACCTGTATATCCAGGATCAGGTGGCCGACCAGTGCGCCGATGGTGCCGAAGGGAATCACCGACATGATGATCAGCGGTTGCGAGTAAGAACGCAGCGGAATGGCCATCAGGGCATAGATCAGGAACAGGGCGAACGCGGCGCCCGTGATCAGGTCACGTTGCACCTCCTGCTGGCTCTGACTGGCGCCGCTGAGGCGGTGCCGCACGCCCGGGTAGCTGGCCAGCACTTCGGGAAGCTCCTTTTCCAGGATGTCCGCGGTGATCTTGCCGGGCTCGTAGTTTTCCTTGTCCACCTCCGCCGAGATTCGCACCGCGCGCTCGCGATCGTAGCGGCGGATGGTGGTGGGGCTTTCCGAGCGCTCTACCGCGGCGACCGCGTGGAAGGGCACCCGGCCGCCGTCAGGCGTGCGTATGCGCATGTTATCCAGGTAGCCGACCGAATCGCGTTCGTCTCGGGGGAAGCGCACCATCACGCGAACCTCGTCCTGTCCGCGCTGAATCCGCTGCACTTCTTCACCGTAGAACCCGGCGCGAACCTGCCGCGCCAGGTCGGACAGCGTCAGTCCGAGCGACTCGGCCTCCGGCTGGATGTTCAGCTTGATCTCCGGCGTGCCGCGTTCATAGGAGTTGCGCACGTCAAACACACCCTCGTAACGACGGATGCGTTCTTCGAGGTCATTGGCGGCGCGCCCGACCTGTTCGATGTTGGAGCCGATCAACTGCAGCGAAACCGACGGGCCGCCGCCCGGTCCGGTCGCGCCCTCGAAACCCAGCGTCTTGATGCCGGGGATGATACCGACTTGCTCGCGCCAGCGGCGCAGGACTTCCGGGCCTTCGATGACGTCGTTGTTCTCCTTGACCAGCTCGGTGATGATTTGACCGGAGGTGTCGTTGTTGGCGAACGCCATGACGCTTTGCACGGCCGCGCCGGACTCGACGCCCTGATCTTCGCTGACCTGGCGATCGATCTCCCACAGGGCCTCTGTGACGCGACGCAGGGCATCGTGGGTCTCGTTGGCCGGTGTGCCCTCCGTCATCTCAAGCTGTACCTGCAAAAAGTCCGAGGTGAAGTCCGGGAAGAACACGAAACGCAGGATGCCGCCGGCCAGCAGGCCGATGGACAGGATCAGCATCGAGATGAACAGCGACAGGGTCAGGTACCGGTGCTCCAACGCCTTTTTCAGAAACGGTGCGTAATGGTCGTCGATAACCTTGTGCAGGCCCTCGCTGAAAAAGCGCTGGAACCGGATAAAGTGGTTGTGCGTGTCTTTTTCGTAGTGCTTTACCTTCATGTGCGCCAGGTGGGCGGGCAGGATCAGCTTGGACTCGACCAGCGAGAACGCCAGGCACAGGATCACCACCCAGCCGATGGCCGCGAAGAACTGTCCGGAAATACCCGTCACCAACAGGATGGGCAGGAAAGCCGCAATGGTGGTGAGCACGCCGAAGGTGGCGGGCACCGCAACCTTCATCACGCCCTCGACGATATTGTCCACCGAGTGCCCCTTGGCGCGCATATTGGTATATGCGCTCTCACCGATCACGATGGCGTCATCCACCACGATACCCAGCACCAGGATGAAACCGAACAGGCTGAGCATGTTGACGGTGACGTCCAGGGTCGGCATCAGGAAAAAAGCGCCCATGAACGCGATCGGCAGACCAACCATGACCCAGAACGCTAGCTTAAGGCGCAGGAACAAGGCCAGGATCAGGAACACCAGGGCCGCACCCATGATCAGGTTCTTCACCATCATGTCCAGGCGGCCCTTGAGGTAGTACGACACGTCGGCCCAGGCAGCCAGGCTGATCTGGTCGGGCACATTGGCGGACTTGCGATCCACGTAATCTTGCACGGTGGCTGAAATGTCCAGTTCGCTCTGGTCGCCCACCGACAGCACGCGGATCGTGATCGCCGGCTTGCCGTTGTACTCGGCGAAGCGTTCGGATTCGACGAACGCGTCGCGGATGAGGGCGATGTCTTTCAGCAGCACCCGGGTGCCGTCCGGATTGGTGCGGACCACGATATTCTCGAAGTCGCGGCCGATATAGGCCTGGCCCTTGGTTCGAACCAGGATATCGCCGGAATCCGAGCGAATTGCGCCGGCCGAGAGGTCAAGCGAGCCGCGGCGAATGGCCTGGGCCACCTCGGACAGGGTCATGCCATAGCTTTGCAAGGTAAATTCGCTGACCTCGATGCTAATCTCGTAGGGCCGCGAGCCGAGGATCTCGGCCCGGGTGACCCCCGGCAGAGTGACCACCTCGTTGCGAACCTGCTTGGCGAACTCCTTCAGGGAGCGCTCGGTCACGTCACCGTATACCGTCACCATCACGACCTGTTGCTGGAACTGGGTGCGGGATATCACCGGTTTCTCGGTGTTCTCGGGAAAGGTGGATATCGCGTCGACGCGGTTCTTGACCTGGTCCATCACCTCGGTGACTTCGTAATCCGCGTTGACCTCGACCTGCACGCGGCCAAAACCGCGGCCGGCAGTGGAAACGATCTCCTCGATGCCCTCGATATCCTGGATGGACTCCTCGATCTTGATTACGACGCCCTCTTCTGCGTCCGCCGGCGTGGCCCCCAGGAAGGGCACGTTGATGCTAATGAAATTCGTCTCGATGCGTGGCTGGATTTCCTTCTTGATGGTCAGAACGGTGGCAAAACCGCCCACCAGCAAAATGGCCATCAGCAGGTTGGCCGCGACCGAGTTGCGAGCGAACCAGTTGATCAGCGCGCCGTACGGGCCGTGATTCATGGCGTGCTCTCCTCGCTTTCAGGTGCCCCGCCATCGTCGTCTGTGGCCGGCGGCTTCTCACCGCGGATCGCGAGCTGTGTGCCGGGTATCGGCGCGTCGAGCGACGTGGTCACGACCCATTCGCCGGACTCGACGCCCTCGCTGACATAGACCTGCCGGGGTTCGGCGCGGGCGACGGTCACGGGCCGAATCTCGAGCTTGCGGTCCTCGTTGGCCACCAGCACCGTGTCGTCGGGCAGCAAGACGGACCGCGGCAGGACGACCACGTCTTCGACCCGCCGGCCCTCGATTTCGGCGCGCACGAAGGTGCCCATTTTCAATTCGTCCTGCAGGCTCTGCCCCAGCACTCGATAGGGATCCACGACCTCGGTCACCGCGTACACCACGCGACTGGCCTGGTCGACCACGCCCTCGGTTCGAACGATTTCACCCATCCAGCGTCCGTTTTCGCCGCCGTTTTGCGAGGTCAGGACCACCGGCACCCGTTTGTCTGCGTCGAGCCGGGTGGCGGACGGCAACTCGAGAAACTGCAGATCGCTGGACGAAAGCGGAAGACGGATTTCTGCCCGGTCGACCGCGAAGGTCACCCCCAGCGGCGTGCCGGGTGATACGAACTGGCCGACGTCCACCAGCTTGTTGCGGACCAGGCCTTCGTACGGCAGCCTTATCCTCGTGCGCTGCAGGTTGCGCTCGGCTTGCTGTAGCTCCGCCTGCGCTGCCTGCACGGCGGCCTGCGCCTCGGCAAGCTGCGGCTTGCGCAAAACGAGGTCGGACGGTTCGCCCGAGCGGCCAAGGTTTTGCCAGTCCTTGAGGGCTTGCTCCGAGCGCGCTTTCCAGTCGGAAAGTTGTGCTTGTCGCGACGCCAGGTTGGCTTGAGCGCGAAGCAGCGCCGTGTCGTAGTCGCTCGGGTCGATCTGCAACAGCACTTCCCCCTTGCGGAAAAAACCACCAGGGACGAAATTTGGGGACACGGTGACGATTTGGCCGCTCACTTCCGCCACGAGGGTCGTTTCGGTTCGTGGCCGTACCGCACCCTGGGAGGTCACTGAAAAATTAAGCGACGAGACCTCGGCCTGGATGGCTTCGACCAGCACAGCCTGGTTTCCCTCGTCTTTGCGGTCCGGACGTTTACCCTGGGCAATCGCAACCATGACCAGTACGACGACGATCGACAATGCGATCAGCCCCAGTGGCAGCACGAATTTCAGAAATTTGCGCATGGCGTGTTTTTCTCCTTCATTTCCCGGCACGACACGGCTCAGGAAAGAGCATTATCCCAGCATCTTCTGATCTGTTCATAGGGCATTGGTTGGTTACGCTGAATTTTCAGGCGATTGCGATATACAATGACGTTTTGCGTGAGCCGGGCTTCAATGTTCAAATCATGGCGCGCCCGGCGCAAATCGGGCGCCGCGACACTAAGACAATCTATGGGCATCATTCTCAAGTCAAAGGACGAGATCGAGCAAATGCGGGTGGCGGGCCAGCTGGCCGGTGACGTGCTGCGCATGATCGCGCCGCACGTGCAGGCCGGCATCACCACCGGTGAGCTGGACGACATCTGCCATCGCTACATCACCGAGGAGCAGCAGGCGATTCCGGCGCCCCTGAATTATCGCGGTTTTCCCAAGTCGATCTGTACGTCCGTCAACGACGTGATTTGCCACGGCATTCCCGGAGACAAGGTGCTCAAGGATGGTGACATCGTGAACATCGATATCACGGTGATCAAGGACGGCTGGCACGGCGATACCTCCAAGATGTTCCTGGTGGGCAAACCCAACCTGAAAAGCCGGCGGATTTGCGAGATTGCCCACGAGTGCATGGTGCTCGGTATCGAGGCGGTGCGACCCGGCATCCATCTCGGCGACATCGGGCACACGATTCAGAGGCACGCCGAAAGCGTCGGCTGCTCGGTGGTCCGCGAATACTGTGGGCATGGCATCGGCCGCACGTTCCATGAAGACCCTCAGGTACTGCACTACGGCAAACCCGGCACGGGTGTCGAACTGGTTCCGGGCATGGTGTTCACCATCGAGCCGATGATCAACCTTGGGCGGCGCGAGACCAAGTTGCTGCGCGACGGTTGGACCGTGAAGACCCGGGATCGAAGCCTCTCCGCGCAGTGGGAACACACCCTGGCCGTCACCGACGACGGTTTCGATGTGCTGACCCGGCTACCCGGAGACGATCTGTGAGCATGCACGGACGGCTCGCGGCTCCCACGGTGGCCGCGGACTGCCTGGATCTGGGTCAAATCGGGGAGCAGGAGGCGCTGGGCCTGATCGCGCTCGACGGCGCGAAAGCCGCCAACGAGCTGTCCTCCCTCAAAGATTTTCTTCGCCAGGCGGCCGACGGGGCCAACGAGGTGCTGGCGGAGCGCTTCTGGGCCGGGCAAGACGTGCTCGACATCGTCCACGCGCGTGCCTGGGCGATGGAACAATTGTTGCTGCTTGCCTGGCGCAGGCTGGTCCCGTTCATGGACGATATCGGGCTGGTCGCCGTGGGTGGTTTCGGGCGGGGTGAGCTGCACCCCGGTTCGGACGTCGACCTGCTGATTCTCCTGGACGACGCCATCGGCGACCGCATGCCGAGGCAGGAGATCGAGGCGTTCGTGCAACTGTTATGGGACGCCGGGTTCTACCTGGGCCACAGCGTGCGCACGGTTACGCAATGCGCAGAGGAGGCCGAAAAAGACATCGTCACCACCACCGCGTTGATGGAGTCGCGTTTGCTTGCGGGTGAAATAAGCCTCCTGGACCGGATGCTGGCCATCACCTCGAAAGAAGAGATCTGGCCCGCCCCGGCGTTCTTCGAAGCAAAGTCCGCCGAACAGACCCAACGCCACGAGCGGTACCATGGAACCGCTTACAACCTCGAGCCCAACATCAAGGAGGGCCCTGGCGGCCTGCGCGACATCCAGACCATTTCCTGGGTTACCCGGCGCCACTTCGAGGCCGATCACCTGCACGGACTGGTCACGCACGAGTTTCTGACCGATTCCGAGTACCACGATTTGGTAGGAGGCAAGCGCTTCCTCTGGCGGGTCCGCTACGCCCTGCACCTGCTGGCGGGTCGGAACGAAGACCGCCTGCTGTTCGATTTCCAGCGTGAGATCGCCAGCCGTTTCGGCTTCGAGGACAGCGAAACCATCCTGGCTGTCGAGCAGTTCATGCAGCTTTACTACCGCACGGTCATGCGGCTCGAGCGCCTCAACGAGAGCCTGCTGCAGCTTTTCCAGGAAGCGTTTTTGAAGCGGGACGAAGACGAGATCCGTGACCTGAACGAGCGCTTCAGGGCACGCAACGGTTACCTCGAACTGCGGCGTCCGGAGGGTTTCGCCGAGCAGCCTTCCGCGCTGATGGAGCTGTTTGAATTACTGGCGCGGGACGAGACCCTCCTAGGGGTGACCGCCGCGACCATCCGCGCCATCCGCGACCATCTTTACCTGGTAAATGAGGAATTTCGAAACGACCCGGCGGTCAACGAACACTTCCTCGAGCTTCTGCGCCAGCCCGAAGGCGTTTACACGCAACTTCGTCGCATGAACCGCTACGGCCTGCTGGCCGCCTACCTTCCGGCGTTCGGCAACATCGTCGGACGCATGCAGTACGACCTGTTTCACGTCTACACGGTGGACCAGCACACGCTGTTCGTGGTGCGAAACCTCAGGCGGTTCGCTTACGGCAAGTACCGCGAGCGCTTTCCGCACGCCCGCAAGGTATTCAAACGCATTGCCAAGCCGGAGTTGCTCTACCTGGCGGCCATCTTTCATGACATCGCCAAGGGGCGCGGCGGACGGCACTCGGAACTGGGCGCGGTCGATGCCGAGGAATTCTGCAAGAAGCTGGATATCGAGCCCGCCGAACGGATCATGGTGGCCTGGCTGGTGCGCTATCACCTGCTGATGTCGCAAACCGCCCAGCGCAAGGACCTTTCCGACCCGGTGAATATCCAGGATTTTGCCGAGACGGTGGGTAATACGCGCTATCTCGACCACCTGTACCTTCTGACCGTCGCGGACATTGCGGGTACCGACCCGAAGCTGTGGAACAACTGGAAGAACAAGCTGATCTGGGACCTCTACCTGGCCGCCGGCCAGGCCTTGCGCCAGGGGCTCGAAAACCCGATCAAGCGCGCCACGCGCATTCGCGAGACCCGGTCTTCGGCGCTCACCCGCCTGCTGCGCAAGGGCGTTGCTCCCGAGGCCATCAATCATCACTGGGGCAGCCTGCCCGAGACCGCGTTCTGGCGGCTGAGCCCGGATCAGCTCGAGTGGACGACCGAGGCCGTCGTCGCCTCGGGTAACCGGCGGACCATCGCAATGCGCCCGGTCCAACCGCATGGGGTCTCCGAGTTGCTGGTCAGTGTGCCAGACCAGGACGGCCTGTTCGCCACCATCACTTCGGTGCTGGACGAGATGGGCATGGACGTGATGTCTGCGCGGGTCCTGACCACCGAGGACGGCCTGAGTTATGACCTCTTCCAGGTGATGGATCAGCACGGCCACGTGATCAATCCGATCGACTCCGATGAGCTGGTCCAGCGCCTCGACGCTGCGACCGATGAGGGCCGGCCGCGCGACTTCGTGAAGCGCAAGGGGCCCCGCCGCTTGCGCCACTTCGACACCGACACCGTGGTTACCTTCAAGAAAGACCCGGACCGTGGCGGAACCGTGGTGCACCTGACCTGCCACGACAAGCCCGGCCTGCTCTCGCGCATAGCCGCCGCCATCGTGGGCCAGGGCCTGCAAGTGCACAGCGCGCGCATCGCCACGTTTGGCGAAAAGGTGGAAGACACGTTCCTGGTCAGCGGCCCCGACCATGAACCGCTGAAAGACCCGGAAATGGAAGCGCTGGAAGAGCGCATCAAGAAATACCTGGATTGAATCGAAAACGGAGGCGCCATGCTGAGTGACGAACGCATCCACCTTCACGTGTACGGCATACCCAATTGCGACACGGTCCGTGCCGCCCTGGCCTGGCTGGACACACGCCGCGTGCCCCATACCTTTCACGATTTTCGCAAGGAAGGCGTGCCGGAGCCCGAACTTCGCCGATGGCTTGCGACGGCCCATGGCCCTCTGCTGCTGAACCGCCGTTCCACCACATGGCGTCAGCTCAGCGCACAGCAAAAAGAAGCTGCCGAAGCCGACCCGGTGCCGCTCATGCTTGAATTCCCGACGCTGATCAAGCGGCCGGTCATCACAGACGCTGAAACCATCCTCGACGTGGGCTTTGATCCGGCCAACCTCGAGGACTACATTTAGGAAGAACCCGATATGTCCCGCACGCTTGACCTCACACGCGAACTGGTTGCCCGCCCGTCGATCACACCGCAAGACGCGGGTTGTCAGCACCTCGTCGCCGAGCGCTTGCTTCCACTGGGCTTTGGCGTGGAGTGGTTCCTGTGCGGTAACGTCAGCAACGTGTTGTTCACGCGCGGTTTTGGCAAACCTTCGTTCTGGTTTCTCGGCCACACCGACGTCGTGCCGCCGGGTCCGGAAGAGCTCTGGACCTTTCTGCCCTTCAACCCCGGTGAGAAAAACGGTGAACTCTATGGCCGGGGCGTGGCCGACATGAAGGGCGCCGTTGCCGCGATGGTGGTTGCGCTCGAAGACTTCGTCACGCGAAATCCCGACCACCCCGGTCAGGTCGGCCTGTTGCTGACGAGCGACGAGGAGGGCTCGGCCGTGGATGGCGTGGTGCGCGTGGTGGAAGAACTGAAGCGCCGCGGTGTTCGTCCCGACCATTGCCTGGTGGGCGAACCGTCCAGCCAGCTCACACTGGGCGACACCATCCGGGTGGGGCGGCGCGGCTCGATTTACCTGCGCCTGCGGGTCAACGGCGAGCAGGGCCATACCGCGTTTCCGGAGAACCTCGATAACCCGGTGCACCGGATCGCGCCTTTCCTCGACGACCTGGTCAGCCAGCAATGGGACCAGGGCGACGAGGATTTCCCGGCCAGCCACTGCCAGATCGCGTGGCTGGATGCCGGAACCGGCGCCGGCAACGTTACCCCCGCGCACGTGGACCTGCTTGCCAATTTCCGTAACGGCCCGGGTTCGCCAAGCCGGGATATCGAGGCTCGGGTCTCGGAGTTGTTGGCGAAGCACGCGATCGAGGACTACGACATTGCCTGGGAAATCGTGGGCGAACCGTTTCGCAGCGAGCCGGGGGCTTTGCGCGACGCCGTACTCGAGGCGGCCGAAGAGGTCCTGGGCGTATACCCGGATCTCAATACCGGCGGCGGTACCTCGGACGGCCGCTACATCGCGCCCCTGGGAACCGAGGTCCTCGAACTGGGCCTGCTCAACACCTCCATCCACCACGTCGACGAGCGCACCCCCATCCCTGACCTCGGCCGCCTGAGACAAACCTACCTCGACATCCTGCAGCGTCTGTTCATCCCGTAGCCCCAACGGCGGAAGGCCTCCTGGGGCCGGCTGCAAACGCGGGAACGGTCGCCCGCCTAGCGCGAATTCGAGAGAACCACCCCCCCTTCATCGTGTTGTTTTCACGGCGATTTGACCCCATTTCTTGGGTATCTGCGGCCGTCATCGAGACGGTTGCGCCCAGACTGAGGACAACACAATGCGAATGGACAAATTGACCAGTAAATTCCAGCTGGCGCTGGCCGACGCGCAAAGCCTGGCCAATGGGCTCGACAACCAGATGATCGAGCCCGAACACGTCATGGTGGCGCTGCTCGACCAGGATGGAGGCGCCAGCCGGCACCTGCTCACCAAGGCGGGTGTGCGCGTCGCCCAGTTGCGCTCCGCGCTCGGCGAGCGCCTCGACAGCCTGCCCAAGGTCAGCGGCGCGGAAGGCGAGGTCGGCTTTTCGAACGACAGCATCAAGATACTGAACCTGACGGACAAGATCGCGCAGAACCGTGGCGATCAGTACATCGCCAGCGAGCTGTTCATCCTGGCGGCCCTGGATGTGAATTGCCCGTTGAACGACCTGCTCAAGCAAGCGGGCGCCAACCGCGAGGCCATTGAAAAGGCCATCGACGAAATGCGTGGCGGCGAGCAAGTGGTGGACCCCAATGCCGAGGAAAACCGGCAGGCGCTCGAAAAGTACACCATCGACCTGACCGAGCGGGCAGAGCAGAGCAAGCTGGACCCGGTGATTGGCCGCGACGAGGAGATCCGCCGTTGCATCCAGGTGCTTCAACGGCGTACGAAAAACAACCCGGTGCTGATTGGCGAGCCCGGCGTGGGTAAAACCGCCATCGTCGAAGGCCTGGCCCAGCGCATCATCAATGACGAAGTGCCCGAAGGCCTGCGCGGCAAACGCGTGCTGAACCTCGATATGGGTTCCCTGCTGGCAGGCGCCAAGTTCCGCGGCGAGTTCGAGGAGCGCCTCAAGTCCGTGCTCAACGACCTGGCCAAGCAGGAGGGCAACGTCGTGCTGTTCATCGACGAGTTGCACACGATGGTGGGCGCCGGCAAGGCCGAGGGCGCGATGGACGCCGGAAACATGCTCAAGCCCGCCCTGGCCCGCGGCGAACTGCACTGCATCGGCGCCACCACGCTGGACGAGTACCGCCAGT
>JABDPF010000036.1 GCA_013042915.1 Lysobacterales bacterium | reverse complement strand
GTCACCAGTTCCTGCACGATGGCCAGGCCGAGGCCATGGCCCTCGACACGTTCGTCGCCGCGCACCCCACGCTGCAGCAGTTGCTGGCGGCGCTCGGCTTCGATGCCCGGACCGTCATCCTCGACCCGCAGCCACAGGCCCGGGCGCCTGTCTTCCGCATCGATGGCTCCGCCGCTGACCTCGACCCGCGAGGCGCCGTACTTGAATGCGTTGTCCAGCAGGTTGCCGGCCATTTCCAGCAGGTCGCGCTTTTCTCCGTAAAACACGAGCTTGTCTTCTACTTTAACCTCTGACCGTATCATTTTTTGAGAATGAACCTTGAGCAACGAGGCCAGGATGCGTTCCAGCTGCGGTTTCACCGCCACCGGCGCCGCCAGCGTGCGCCGGGCCGAGCTGCCGGCGCGCTGCAGGCGGGTTGCGATGAGAAGCTGCATCTCGTCTAGCGCGTTCTGCATCGAGGCCTCGGCCTTGCCGCCATGCAGCGGCAAGCCGGCCTGTAGCACGGCCAGGGGCGTTTTCAGGCTGTGGGCAAGGGAATCCAGCGCGTTGCGGATGCGCGCCTGGTTGGACTTTTCCGTATCGAGCAGGCGGTTTACGTTGCGCGCAAGGGGATCCAGTTCACGCGGGTACCCGTCTTGCAGGCGCTCGGTCTCACCGGTCTCGATGCGGGCCACGTCGCTCGCCACGCGGCGCAGCGGGCTGAGCACCAGGAAACCGATCAGCACCTGGGCGAGCACCAGGATCGCGCCGGCCAGCCCGAGGGCCCGCCAGAGCCCCAACCTGAAGGCGCGGGTCTGTTGGCCCACCTCGTCATCGTCGATCAGCACCGATACGGTAAACGGAGAGATTTCACCGTCCTCGCCCTGCCAGCCCACTCCGTATTGGTACAGGTAAAAAGGTTGGCCATCGGACGGTTCGGAAAACCTGGCCACGCCTGCCGGTGTGGACGGCGTTTCCGTCAGCGCGATACCCAGGGAAGAGGGTGAACGCCAACGTGCTTCCTCGCCCCGCACCTGCACGTAAAGGCCCGAACCCGGGGTCAGCAGGCGCGGATCCGCGAAGTCGTCACTCACGGCCAGCGCGCCGTCGACTTCCATCGCGGCCAGCACCATGTAAACGTAGGATTCCATTCGAACCTGCAGCGCCGACACGGCACCGCGGTGGTTGGCCGCGTCAACACCCAGCCCCACCAGGCCCAGCGCCAGCACCAGTACCGGCACCGCCGCCAGGACGGCGCGGCTACGGAGTGACAGGGAGCGCAAGGCGGTAGCCCCTGCCGCGAAGCGTCTCGATGGGCTTCAGCGTTCCGTCCGGGTCCAGCTTGCGGCGCAAGCGGCCGATAAACACCTCGATCACGTTGCTGTCGCGATCGGCGTCTTCTTCGTAGATGTGCTCGGAGAGGTCGGTCTTGGTGACCACCTCGTCCGGGTGCATCACGAGGTACTGCAGGACCTTGAATTCGAATGTAGTGAGATCGACTTCCTCGCTGTCTCGGAATACGCGCTGGCCGGTCAGGTCCACCGTGATCGGTCCGAACTCGACCTTTGGCTTTGCGTGGCCGCCCGCGCGGCGCAGCAGCGCGTTGATGCGCGCCATGAGTTCTTCTAACTGGAACGGCTTGGTCAGGTAGTCGTCCGCACCGGCCTCCAGGCCCTCGACCTTGTCCTGCCAGTCGGAACGTGCCGTGAGCACCAGGATCGGAAACTCACGACCACCCTGTCGCAGCCGGCGGATCACCTCGAGACCGTTCAGGCCCGGAAGGCCGAGATCGATGATCGCAAGGTCAATCGGGAATTCTTCGCCCACGTAGAGTCCCTCGACGCCGTCGTGGGAGACGTCCAGCGCGTAGCCGGCCTCGCGCAGGCGCTCACCCAGCGATTCCACCAGCCGTTCGTCGTCTTCGATCAACAGGATGCGCATAACACTGCGGGTCTATCGCTTCTTGACCACGCGTACGGTCTTGACCACGCCATCCTTGGTCAACAGCTTAATCACGTACACGGTGTTTTGCCCCTGGCGCTGCTCCTTCACCGACAGCACTTTCGCGTTGTGCTGTCGGGCGGCCTCCCGGGCAGCCTGCTCCCTGGTCTGGGCGAACAGGTCCGGCGCGGCGCCGAGGGTCAGCATCAATGCCATCAGGACCGGCGCCAGGCGCCACTTGGAGGGCAGTGTTCTCATCACGGGGTCTATTCTAGTCCATCACCATGAACAAATGCTGAACCGCTGCGGACCGATTGCATCGCGTCGAGTGCTTCGAGCAACACCCTTGTATTGCCGGGGTCAACGTGGGCGTGCTCGCTGATATACCTCCGCCATCGCTTGGCACCCGGCAATCCCTGGAACAAGCCGAGCAAATGACGGCTGACGTGCTTGACCGGTCGCCCTGCCGCGACATGGCATTCCAGGTAAGCCGTCATGTCCCGCACGATTTGCTCCCGGTCCGCTGCGCCCTCGCGGCCGAACAGCGCACGCTGCAGGCGGGCGAGCAGCCAGGGCTCCTGGTAGGCAGCGCGGCCGATCATGACACCGTCCAGAACTTCCAGGAAACCCTGCGCATCGCCAACGGTCGCTATGCCGCCGTTCACGATGATTTCGAACTCGCGGTGTTCGTCTTTTAGCCGCAGAACGCGATCATAATGCAAAGGCGGCACCTCGCGGTTCTGCTTCGGGCTGAGGCCGGAGAGCCACGCCTTTCGGGCATGCACGATGAAAGTCTGGCAGCCGGACTCGGCGACCTGGCCGATGAAGTCGCTGAAAAACGCGTAGCTTTCCTGCTCGTCCACGCCCAGCCGCGATTTGACCGTGACCGGAATATCGACGGCCTCACGCATCGCTGCGATGCAGTCGCGCACCAGCGCCGGCTCCAGCATCAGGCAGGCGCCGAATCGCCCTTTCTGAACGCGGTCGGAGGGGCAGCCGACGTTGAGGTTGACCTCGTCGTAACCATACTCCCGAGCCATCACCGCGCATCGCGCCAGGTCGGCCGGGTCACTGCCGCCCAGTTGCAAGGCCACCGGGTGCTCTTCTTCGTTGTAGACGAGATGCCGTTCGCGATCACCGTGGATCAGCGCGCCGGTGGTGACCATCTCCGTGTACAGCAGGGCGTCCGGCGCCAGTAGTCGATGAAAATAGCGGCAATGGCGGTCTGTCCAGTCCATCATGGGCGCCACGCAGAGGGTTCGGTTGAGTATCTGCATGGGAACAGTTTAGGGGGCGGTTGCCTGTTTTTACACTTCGACTGGTGCGCGTGCGGCCACGCCTGCTATTCTTATTTTCAACGGGAAGCGGCCAAGCCGCGTTTCCCCGGATAAACAAAAACCAGAGACAGGCGAGGGAGTTCTTCTATGCAGGCCAGGTACCTGTGCCTCACGGCGCTGCTGTTTTTCAGTCAAGCCGCGATTGCCGACAACCATGCACCCGAATCGATTTCCGCGCTGGGCCGTCTTGAACCGGAGCACGGCATCATCCGCGTCGCTTCCCCTTCCACGCCGCAGGCCGCCTACGGCGCCGTTTTGTCGGCGTTAAGGGTAGAAGAAGGCGACGACGTCGAGCAGGGTCAGCTGCTGGCGGTCGCGGACACCGCCGCCGTGATGGAGGCCATCGTCAGCGAGGCGCGCGCGCAGGTCGAGCGGGCCCGCCGCGAGGTCGACTCCGCGCGCAGCATGGCGCAGGCTACCTGCACCCGCGCCGACGTGTCCGAACGCGAAGCGGTCCGTCGTTCAAACCTGCTCGAGCGGGGCCTGGCCGGTGAAGAAGAGGCCGAGGGAGCCCGGGGTGAGGCCGATGCGCGAAAGGCGTCCTGCGCGACCGCTTCCACCGCCATCCAGCTGACCGAAACCCAGGTGCAAGTAGCTCAGGCCCACCTGGCCCGGGTCGAAGCTGAACTCCAGCGCGCCTATATCCGAGCACCCCGTGACGGCCGGGTACTGGAAGTCCTGGTCCGTCCCGGCGAACTGATGGGTGAGGCCGGCGTGCTCGAACTGGCCAGCGTCGATCACATGCACGCGATCGCCGAGGTTTACGAAAGCGACATCCGCTTCGTCAAGATCGGCCAGATAGCGACGGTGCGAAGCCCGGCTTTCGAGAACGACCTCAGCGGCCAGGTCAAAAGCATCCGCCAGAAAGTCCAGAAACAGGACGAGATTGGAACCGACCCGGCCGCGCGCAAGGACGCCCGCATCGTGGAGGTCGTCATCGAGCTGGAGGATTCCCGGCCGGCGGCGCGCCTGACCAACCTGCAGGTCGATGTCTTGATCCACCTATGACCGCACCGCTCGGCTGGCTGCAACTTAAACACAAGCCGCTACGCTTGCTGGTGGCGTTGTCGGGCATCGCCTTCGCGGTGCTGCTGATCATGATGCAGCTGGGTTTTCGCTCGGCGTTGTTCGAGAGCGCGGTGCGTTTCCACGAGCGCTTCGACTACGACATCGCCTTGTTCAGTCCGGACAGCGTCTTCATCGTGCGCCCGCAATCATTTTCGATTCGCCGCCTGTACCAGGCGATGGGTTACGATGCCGTTGAGGACGCCACACCGGTATACATCTTTCCCTCGGTGTGGAAGAACCCCTGGAACAACCAGCGGCGCAGCATCAACACCGTCGGCTTTCACCCCGACGACGCCCTGCTCCAACTGCCTGGATTCGACGCCTTGCGTGCACGCTTGCGCCAGCAGGACGTGGTGCTGTTCGACCGCGCCTCACGGCCCGAATTCGGCGACGTGGCCGGGGCCATCGAGGCGGGCGAGAGCGTGGTCACCGAGATCAACGACCGCGAGATGGAAGTGGCCGGCCTGTTCGAAATGGGCACCTCGTTCGGCATCGACGGCACCGTTCTCACCAGCGACGACAACTGGCTGCGCCTGTTCCCGAACAAACCACGAAGCGAAATTCACCTCGGGCTGATCCGCCTGCGCGACGGACAAAACGCCGATGCGGTGCGCGACGCGATGGACGCCTACCTGCCAGACGACGTGCTGGTCATGACCAAGACCCAGTTCGTGCAGCGCGAAAAGAACTACTGGAACGGCGCCACGCCGATCGGCTACATCTTCGCCTTCGGCGCGATCATGGGATTCGTGGTCGGTGCGATCATCGTTTACCAGATCCTTTTTGCAGACGTATCGGAGCACCTGAACGAGTACGCCACCCTGCGCGCGATCGGCTACAAAAACCGCTTCGTCTCCGGCATCGTGCTGCAGCAGGCGGCGATTCTGGCGGTGCTGGGCTACCTGCCCGGGCTGGGAGTCGCCTGGTGGCTTTACGGAAAGGCAGCCGGCGCGACCAACCTACCGCTGTACGTCACCACCGACCGCGCCGTTACCGTGTTCGTTCTGACGCTGACGATGTGCGCGATTTCCGGCCTGCTGGCCGTGCGCAAGGTACGCCGCCTCGATCCCGCGGAGGTGTTCTAATGGCCAGCGTGTCACCGATCGTCGTGCAGGACCTGAACCACGCCTACGGCAAGGGGGATTTGCGCAAGCAGATCCTGTTCGGTGTGTCGGTGGAAATCGACCCGGGGGAGATCGTCATCGTCACCGGACCTTCGGGTTCGGGCAAAACCACCTTACTGACCCTGGTCGGCGCGCTGCGCTCGGCCCAGGAAGGCAGCGTGACGATCCTGGGCGAGGAATTGAACGGCGCGAAGCCGGCCACGCTGGAAAAAGTTCGCCGCCAGATCGGTTTTATTTTTCAGCAGCACAACCTGCTGGGCGCGCTGACCGCGCTGCAGAACGTGGAACTAGGCGTGCGGGCCAGCGGCAAATACCCCAAAACGCAGCACCGCAAGCGGGCGCGCGAGATGCTGAACGCGGTGGGCATGGGCGAGCGACTCGACCACCGCCCCGACCAGTTGTCCGGCGGTCAGCGCCAGCGCGTGGCCATCGCCCGCGCCCTGGCCGCGGAACCGGCCATCGTGATGGCGGACGAACCGACCGCCTCACTGGACAAGCAGTCCGGCCGCGAAGTGGTGGACCGGATGAAATTCCTGGCCCGAGAACACGGCACGCCCATCCTGCTGGTCACCCACGACAACCGAATCCTCGACATCGCCGATCGCATCGTGCACCTGGAGGACGGCCATCTGAGCACCTTTACCGACGCGGTGATCGCCAACAACCGCCACATGATGCAGATGCTGGCCGACAACCGTCACAAGCAACCGATCGACGAGGTCGTCGAGGGACTGGACGAGGAAGAGTTCGAAGACCTGCTGCAGGACATCACCGACGAGTCGCAGCGCTTTCTGGAGGCCACCGCCCTGGCCAACAACGTGGCGTTTCGCAGCATGCTCGAGCGCGGCCTGTTCGCCTTCACCCACAAGCTGGCCTCGCTGCTCAACGCCGACCGCGCCTCGCTGTTCCTGGTCGAGGATGACGAATTGGTGCTGAAGGTGGCCGACAAGCTGGACGAGATGGGCGAGATTCGAATCCCGGTCGGAAGCGGAATCGCCGGCGCGGCAGCGCAAAGCGGCGAGGCGCTGCGCATCGACGATGCGTACGCCGATCCCCGCTTCAACCGCGAGGTGGACCGCCAGACGGGTTACACCACGCGCGCCCTATTGAGCCTGCCCATCAAAGACCAGGAAGGCCGGGTATTCGCGGTCGCACAGCTGTTAAACCGCAAGGATGGCCAACCCTTCGACAGACATGACGAGGGCCGTTTTGCCTCCTTCATTCGCTCGATCGGCGTGATTTTGGAAACCCAGCTCGACATGCGCGAGAGGGATTTGAAGTGACGGTCGCCCCGCACGTTAGCGCCCGCGACCGCCGTGTGCGCGAAACGCTGGAGCGTTATTTCGGCATTCCGATCGGCGCGGATCACCCGTTGCTTGAGCAGATCGGCATGCTGCATCTGAACGGCGGCGACTGGCTGATGCAACAGGGCGACGAGGGCGACGCGCTCTACTTCCTAGTGCGCGGACGCCTGCAGGCGTGGGCCGCTGGAGCCGACGGCCGTAACCGAGGCACCTTTCTGAACGAGATCGTGGCCGGTGACAGCGTGGGTGAACTCAGCCTGTTGACCGGCGCGCCGCGCACGGTAGGTGTCCAGGCCATCCGGGACAGCCTGTTGGTTTCGATCGATCGGCAGACCTTTGAAACCCTGGTCATGCAATTTCCGTCACTGGGGCTAAAACTGGCCGGTAACGTCGCCAACCTGCTGCAGAATCGCCATTCGCGCGCCGCGGCCACCACCCGCAATCTGCAGGCCATTACGATCCTCAACCTGGACGACGGGGCCCGGACGTTCGGCCTCTGCCGTCGCCTCGCCGAAACCATGTCCGAGCCTGGCCAGACGCTCTTGCTCTCGCCCGAACGCCTCGCCGAGCTGGGCGCCCCGGTGACCGACGTGACTGGCAAGGAGGAAATACCGGACACGCTGGCGGACTGGTTCCACGAAAAAGAGGACGAGCACCGCTTCGTGCTGTTCCAGTGCCACGCCGACCACCCGGCCTGGACGCGATTCGCCCTGCGGCAATCCGACATGGTTCTGCTGGTGGCCGACGGTAGCGGTAATCCACAGGTCCGCCGTTGGGAAGCCGAAGTACTCAGCGACGCGGGGGCCGCCATCGCCCGCCGCCTGCTGGTGCTGCTGCACCCCGGTGAGGGGCCGTACGATACGACACCGCAATGGCTGGAGGACCGTGAACTCGACTTCCACGTGCATGTGCGGCGCGATCATCCCGAGGACACCGACCGCGTCACCCGCATCGTAACCGGCAACGCGCTGGGCCTCGTGCTGGCCGGAGGCGCGGCGCGCGGATTCGCACACCTCGGGGTCTATCGCGCGATGGAAGAGCTTGCCCTGCCGGTCGACTGGATCGGCGGCACCAGCATTGGCGGCATCATGGGCGCCGCCCTGGCCGCGCACTGGAGCACCGACGAGGCGATCGAGCGAGCGCGCGAGTGCTTCGTCGCCGGCAAGCCGTTCAGCGACTTTACCCTGCCGCTGATCTCGCTGATCCGCGGCCGGCGTATGGCGCGACTGATCCACGAGCACTTCGACTTCCCGATCGAGGGTCTGCAAACACCGTTTTTCTGCCTGTCCTGCCACCTGGACACCGGCGAGGTAAAAGTGCACGAGCGCGGCCATCTCGGTGACGCCGTCCGCGCGGGCGCATCGATTCCGGGAATCCTTCCGCCCGCGGTGGTCGACCGCCGCCTGGCCGTCGACGGCGCGGTGAGCAACAACCTGCCCGTCGACATCATGCAGCGCAAGCCGGTTGGAAACATCGTTGCAGTGGACCTTTCATCGCACCGGCGTGTTGAAGTCGACTACCCGGAAACCCCTTCGCCCTGGGCGGTTTTGCGCGGGCGCTACTTGCCCTTTTCACCGAAGTACCGCGTTCCGGGGTTTTCCACCGTGATGCTCAAGGCCACCGAGTTGGGCACCCTGAGCCACGTGCGCGATCTCGGCCGCCAGGCCGACCTGCTGCTGCAACCTCAAGTGCGGCACTTTGGCATGACCGAGGTGAAATCGTTCGACGCCATTGTCGAGGCAGGCTACGAGCACGCGATGTCGGAGCTGCCGGCCTGGATGAAAAGCCGGGACGTGGATCGCTGAGCCCACGCGCTTCAGCGATCGCCGGCAAGAGTTTATTCAGCATGATCGGCTCCCGGCAGGAAATCTCGATACCAAAATAGCCCTGTCGGGAAGAGAATGCCTGACGATTGTGTGACGGAATCCTGATGGCAGCGCGTTCACTTCGGAGCCGGCAATACGTCAGACCGAATGATGACCCGCCCACTTGGCTCGATGTGCAGGAAACCATCCCAGGGCTGCCGTTGACATGCTGGCACAGTAGCGTCCAGGCCCTGCAACGGGAAGGCTCGAGACCGTATAATAAGAGGTTCGTACCGACCGGCACCGACAGGGGCAACAAGCCAATGAGTGAACGCGAAATCATGGAATACGACGTGATCGTCGTCGGCGCCGGCCCGGCGGGCCTTTCGTGCGCCATTCGGCTGAAGCAGAAAAAGCCTGACCTGATGGTGGCCGTCATCGAAAAGGGCGCCGAGGTGGGCGCGCACATCCTGTCCGGCGCGGTGATCGAGCCGGGCCCGATGGACGAACTGCTGCCCGGCTGGCGCGATGATCCGCCGCCGATCTGCATTCCGGTCGAAAAAGACGAAATCTGGCTGCTGAGGAAGGACGGCCGCACCCGGCTCCCGACCCCGCCGCAGCAGAAAAACCACGGCAATTTCATTATCTCGCTCGGTGCGACCTGCGCCTGGCTGGCCGAAAAAGCCGAAGCGCTCGAAGTGGACATTTTTCCCGGTTACGCGGCCTCCGACATCCGCTACACCAACGACGGCGCGGTCGGCGGCGTAATCATCGGCGACATGGGCGTGGGCCGCGACGGCCAGCCGAAAGACACTTACATGCAGGGCATTGAAATCCACGCGCCGGTGACCGTCATTTCAGAGGGCGTGCGCGGCCACCTGGCAAAGCAGTTGATCTCCAAGTTCGAACTGGACAAGGACAGCGACCCCCAAACCTACGGCATCGGCATGAAAGAACTGTGGCGCGTGCAGCCCGGGAAGACGACTCCGGGCCTGGTGCAACACACCACCGGCTGGCCACTGGACGGCAATATCTACGGCGGCAGTTTTATCTACCACCTCGACAAGGACCGCATCGCGCTGGGCTTCGTCTGCGGCCTGGACTACGCCGATCCCGAGTTCATGCCCTTCGAAGCGTTCCAGCAATTCAAGCACCACCCGATGGTGCGCGACCTGCTCGAGGGCGGCGAAATCCTGTCGTCAGGCGCGCGAGCGATCTCCGAGGGCGGCTACCAGTCGCTGCCGAGAACCGAGTTGCCCGGCGCCCTGCTGCTGGGCGATTCGGCCGGTATGCTGAACGTGCCCAAGATCAAGGGCGTGCACCAGGCCATGCGCAGCGGCATTTTGGCCGCCGACCACCTGGCTGAAAGCGGCGCAGCGCAGGGCTTCGACGCCAAGTTACGGGCCTCGGAAGTGGTGGCGGAGCTGTACAAGGTCCGGAACATTCGCCCGGCCTTCTACAGGGGTTTCTGGCGCGGTTTCATACGGGCCGCCGTGGAGACGGTGACCCTCGGCAAGCTGCCGACCACCAAGACAATCCACGCCGACCACAGTGCATTGAGCCAGCTGAGCGACTATGCGCCACCCGAGCGCCACTGGGGTAGCCGTGAGTTGCCGCCGCGGGACCGCCTGGCCTCGGTGTATTTCGCGGTTACGGAGCACGACGAGGATCAACCGATCCACCTGCAAATACTCGAGCCCGACATCTGTACCAGCCGCTGCGTGACCGAATACAATAACCCCTGCACGCGGTTCTGCCCGGCCCACGTTTACGAGATGGTCGAGGAAGATGGGCAGAAGGCGCTGCAGATCAACGCGGCGAACTGCGTGCACTGCAAGACCTGCGACATCAAGGACCCGTACCAGATCATCAACTGGGTGACCCCGGAAGGCGGCTGCGGGCCGAATTACCAGAACATGTAAGGCCCGATGGGCACAACAAAGGAAAAACCATGAAAATATTGGTTGGCATCAAGCGCGTGGTGGACTACAACGTCCGCGTGCGCGTGCTTCCCGACGGCAGCGGTGTGGATACCGACGGCGTCAAGATGAGCGTTAATCCCTTCGACGAAATCGCACTGGAAGAGGCGCTGCGCCTGCGCGAAGCCGGCAAGGCCGAAGAAGTGATCGTGGTCTCTGCCGGCGGCGACGAGTGCCAGCAACAACTGCGCACCGGCCTGGCCATGGGCGCCGACCGCGCGATCCAGGTGAAAACGGACCAGCAGCTGCAGCCACTGACCGTGGCGAATGCCTTCTTGAAGCTGGTCGAGCGCGAGGGCGCGGAACTGGTAATTCTCGGCAAACAGGCCATCGACGACGACAACTCGCAGACGGCACCCATGCTGGCCGCGCTGTGGGGCCGCCCGCAGGCGACTTTTGCCTCCAAGGTGGTGCTCGAAGACGGTAAGGCCAGCGTGACCCGGGAGGTGGATGCCGGTCTGGAGACCATCGAAGTCGACCTGCCGGCCGTTATTTCCGTGGACCTGCGCCTGAACGAACCGCGTTTCGTCAAGCTGCCCGACATCATGAAGGCCAAGCGCAAGCCCCTGGACGTGGTCAGCCTGGATGAACTCGGCGTGGCCGCCGCGGGCAATCTCGAGGTCAGCCACTTCGAAGCGCCCAAGCCGCGCGAGAAAGGCATCATGGTCGAAGACGCTGCCCAGCTGGTGGCCGAATTGAAGAACAGGGGGTTGTTATGAGCAAGGTACTGGTTATCGCCGAACATGACGGCAACTCGCTGAACCTCAGCACGGCCAAGACGGTGAGCTGTGCTGCCGCCATCGGCGGCGAGGTACACGTCATGGTCATCGGCCACGAGGTCGACACCGTGGCCGCGCAGGCTGCCGCTCTCGACGGCGTTTCAAAGGTCCTCGCCACGAGCGGCGCGCACCTGGAGAACCCAATGGCCGCAAATTGGGCCGACGAGGTGGTCGCGCTTGCCGGCGACTACAGCCACGTCCTTGCTCCTTCAACCACCTTTGGCCGCGACCTGCTGCCGCGCGTCGCCGCGTTGATGGGCGTGAACCAGGTCAGCGACATCATGGAAGTGATGGGTCCATCGTCGTTCAAGCGTCCGGTTTATGCCGGCAACGCGATCATCGACGTGGCCGCGCCCGACGGCTCCAAGGTCGTGGGTACGGTGCGCACGGCCAGTTGGAAGGCTGCGGGCGGCGGCGGTTCGGCCGAAATCGAGGGAATCGATGCCAGCGGCCAGGGCCACGACCACACCCGTTTCGTCGGCATGGAAGTGGAGGGCGGCGAGCGCCCGGACCTGCAGAGCGCCGCGCGCGTCGTGTCCGGAGGGCGCGCGCTGGCCAGCGAAGAGCAGTTCCAGCTGATCTATGACTTCGCCGACAGGATCGGTGCCGGTGTCGGCGGCACCCGGGCCGCGGTGGACGCGGGCTACTGCCCAAACGACATGCAGGTTGGCCAGACCGGCAAGATCATCGCACCGGACCTTTACATGGCCTTTGGCATCTCGGGCGCGATCCAGCACCTGACGGGTATCAAGGATGCCGGCACTATCGTGGCAGTGAACAAGGACCCGGAAGCACCGATTTTTGAAGTGGCCGACATCGGGCTCGTGGGTGACCTGTTCAAGGCCATTCCCGAGATGGAAAAGCTGCTTGACTGAGAACGGCCAGGAACCACTCTGGTCACCGGGGCCGGTCCGTCGACAGACGGCCAACATCCGGCGCTTCATGGAACTCGCCCGGCGCGAGTTGGATCCAAGCATCTACCAATACCCGGATCTCCACCGGTTTTCCATTGAGCACCCCCGCCAGTTCTGGCGGGCGGTGTGGGATTTTTGCGAGGTTGTCGGTCATCCCGGCAACGCCGTTGTCGAACGATTCGATCGTTTCCCGGGTGCTCGCTGGTTTCCGGAAGCCCGGCTGAATTTTGCCGAGAACCTGCTGCGCCACCGGGACGACCGGCCGGCGCTGCTGTTCCGTTCCGAGAACGGAGAGCAGGCGCAATACAGCTACCATGAGCTGTATCTCGCGGTTGCCAAAACCGCCGCCGCGCTGCGCCTTGCCGGCGTCGAGACAGGTGACCGCGTGGCGGGCTTCCTGCCCAACCTGCCCGAGGCCGTCATTGCCATGCTGGCGGCTACCAGCATCGGTGCAATCTGGTCGTCCTGCTCACCCGATTTCGGCATCGACGGCGTCACCGAGCGGTTTGGCCAGATCGGGCCCAAGGTCCTGTTCTGCGCGGCAGCCCATCCGTACGGCGGCAAACAGCACAACGATCTCGACAAGGTACGCGGCATCGTCGAGGCGATCGAATCTATCGAAACCGTTGTGGTCGTTCCTTACCCGGATGAAAATCCGCAGATTGACGGAATTCGAAACGCGGTTGTTTTCGGCGAATTCACCGACAACGCCGCCGAGCAGGTCGAGTTCGAACGCCTGCCGTTCGACCACCCGGTTTATATCCTGTATTCCTCGGGCACGACCGGCGCCCCCAAGTGCATGACGCATGGGGCCGGGGGTACGCTGCTGCAGCACCTCAAGGAACTGGTTCTGCACACCAACCTGCGCAGGCAGGACCGCCTGTGCTACTTCACCACCACCGGCTGGATGATGTGGAACTGGATGGTCAGCGGCCTTGCCGCCGGGGCGGCATTGGTGCTGTACGATGGCTCACCGTTCCATCCGGCGCCCGGGGCCCTGTTCGACCTGGTGGACGAATGCCGGATCTCCATGCTCGGGGTCGGGGCCAAGGCCATTGCGGCCTGGGAGAAAGCGGGCCTCGTGCCGCGCGAGACCCACCAACTCAACAGCCTGGTCACCCTGCTGTCCACCGGTTCACCACTGGCGCCGGACAGCTTCGATTACGTCTACCGGGACATCAAGCAAAACCTGTGCCTGTCTTCGATCGCGGGCGGCAGCGATATCGTGTCCTGCTTCCTTCCCGGCTGCCCGCTGCTGCCGGTTTACCGCGGCGAGCTGCAGTGCGCCGGCTTGGCTATGGACGTCCGCGTGCTGCGCGAGGACGGCAACGAGGCGGATGTTGGGGAAACCGGCGAGCTGTGTTGCGGCCAGCCCTTCCCCGCCATGCCGATAGGCTTCTGGGGAGACGAGAACGACGAAAAGTACCACGCCGCCTATTTCGAGAAACACCCCGGCTTCTGGGCGCACGGCGACTTCATCCGCAAGACCGAAACCGGCGGCTACGTCATCGAGGGCAGGTCCGACGCGACCCTCAACCCCGGCGGCGTTCGCATCGGCACGGCGGAAATCTATCGCCAGGTGGAGGCTCTGAACGAAGTCATCGAAAGCATTTGCGTGGGACAGGACTGGGACGATGACGTGCGCGTGGTGCTGTTCGTGAAACTGCGCGAGGGCCTTTTACTGGACGAGGCACTGGAAGCCCGCATCCGCCGCGCTATTCGGGAAAACACCACGCCCCGCCACGTGCCGGCGAAAATTATCCAGGTCGCCGATATCCCGCGCACCCTGAGCGGCAAGATCGTGGAACTGGCCGTGCGCGACGTGATTCATGGCCGTCCGGTGGCGAACCAGGACGCCCTGGCCAACCCCTCCGCGCTGGAACTGTATCGGGACCTGCCGCAATTGCGGCATTGACCGGACGCTGGACGATGATCCTCAAAGTCAGTTACGAAGAAGGCGCAGCCGGCGATTGGGTCGCCGAGCCGGACGTGTTGTCCGTGTTCGAATTCGGACGCTCGCCACTCGAATCGACCGACCCGCGCCATGTCCCCGTGGCGCTCACCCAGCTCGATGAACCCTCGCGGGTGGAGGTCTGGCGCAGCCACGGCCCGGTCAAAACGGGCAGCTGGGACGGCTTGCGGTTCGCCCAGGGCGAATGGCTGACGATGGGCCACATCGCGCTCGACCTGGAGCAGTGCGGAACCATGCGCGAATGCAGCCGGCTGGCGTACGAGCTTTTGCAATCCTACCTGCAGCAATCTCCCCATCCGTGGCCATTGAAGATCTGGAACCACATCCCGGGTATCAACCGGGGAGATGGCGACGAGGAACGCTATCGCCAGTTCTGCCTGGGCCGGGCAGAAGCAGTTTCGATCGATCCTGGCGACGGTCCGCCGCTGCCCGCCGCCACCGGCATCGGCACACCGCTGGAAGAAGCGAGCCTGCAGGTCTACTTCCTGGCCGGCGCCCTGCCCGGTCTCGACGTGGAGAACCCGCGCCAGGTCAGCGCCTGGCGTTACCCGCGCCGCTACGGACCGAGAAGCCCGCTGTTTTCGCGCGCGACGATCCTGCGAATGAACGGATCGAGCCAGTTCCTGTTGTCAGGAACGGCCAGTATCGTCGGCCACCAGACCCACCATGAACACCAGGTAGCCAACCAGCTGCGGGAATCGCTGCGCAACGTGGATAGCCTGCTAGGCGAGGGCCAGCGCCTGATGGGCGGGGCGCGTGCCCAACTCGATCACAATGGTGTGCTCAAGGTGTACATTCGAAATGTGAAAGACTTCGAGGCGGTTCGTGCAACGCTGGAAGCCTCCGTGCCCGACGAAATTCCCAGAATTTTTGTGCGTGGCGACATCTGCCGCGAGAACCTGTTGACCGAGATCGACGGCATCATCGGTTGTCGCTGAATTACGCGCAAAAAAAAACGGCCGGGGAGGCCCGGCCGTTCATGCGGTGTTGTCCTCTGGTCTAAGACGTGTACTCATCCATCATTCGGGCGAGCTTGTCTTTGGCCCACAGCTTCTCCTTCTTAAGTTGGATCAGCGCCAGGTCTTCCATCGGGGCGGTGCCGATTTCGGCAGCGGTCACTCTCTTGTCCAGGTCCTGATGATGGTTGTAGATACGAAGGAAATCTTCGTTTTCTTTCATCAGTTTTTCCATTTCTTCCTGGTGGTGTTCAAACATGGGAATCCTCCGATTCGATAATGCGGTCATGCGGCGAGACGAAGCCGCAGAATTGCTGCATGGGCGTCTCGCTCGGGATAAAGGGGAATTTTATTTCAGGTACGGGTTGGGTATACGTTGCGTGGCATGAAGTGGATATGGCAAAAAATGCCATTATCCGCGCACCACGTTTTTGAATGCGTAAATCATCTTACTGTCATTAACACTAGCGCAAAAGACCAGGGTCCGCAAGCACGCCAAAGCGGCCGGGTGACGCAGAGAATCGCACGCTCAATCGTCCAGCAGAATGACGTCAACGCGTCGGTTCTGGGCTCGTCCTTCCTGGGTTTCGTTGGTCGCGATCGGGAAGTCCTGCCCCATGCCTTTCGCGGTGACCCGGGGCGCTTCTACACCGAGGGAGACCAGGGCATCGAGAACCGCCTCGGCGCGCTGCTGCGAGATGCGCAGATTGGCGTCCGAATTGCCGGTCGAGTCGGTGTGACCCTCGATGCGAATTTGCTTGTCCGGTTCGCTCTGAAGCAGGTCAACGACTTCTACCAGGCTGGCCAGCGCCTCCTCGCGCAGCTGGGTTTCGCCCGTTTGGAACAATACATCGCCCAGGGTGACGACCACGCCGCTCTCGGTTTGACGCAGCTGCAGGTTTTCCAGCTGACGCCGCAAAGTGTCTGCCGCCTCGGTGGCCAGCTCTGCCTCACGCCGGGCCAGCTCGGCTTCCGTAACGCTGGAAGCGGCCAGGGCCCGGGCCTGGGCTGCCTCTTCCTGGGCCTGCTGGGCCGTGCGCTGGGATTCTGCCTCGCGCCGCGCCGCGATCTCGGCTTCTTCCCGGGCACGCCGCGCATCCTCGGCCTGGGCCTCGGAAATCAGGCGGGCCTGTTCAGCCTCGAAGCGGGCACGATCGGCCTCCAGTTGGCTGGCGCGAACCAGCAGCTGGTTGCGCTCTTCGCTGAGGCGAATGTACTCGTCTTCCATTTGTTCATGCTGGGCCACTGCACGGGCGATCTGGATGCGACGATCGGCCATGTAGATCAGGTGGATTCGGTAGTCGGCCTTGCCCGTCCAGGCCTCCGCCCGACGCAGCGCGCGTTCGGCTTCGCCCAGCGCCAACGGCGCATAGTTGATGAGGTCTTCGTTGGATTGCAGTTCTTCGAGTTGCGTCCTCACCTGCTCGAGCGCGAGGTCTTTCTTCGGGGCGGTCGTGCAGGCTGAGAGCATCGCGAAGGTTATCAGTATGCCGATGCCACTAAGGGTGCGTGTCGGTAATGTCACTGGACACCCTCCCCGTAAGTCGCTTCAAAGTCCTCGAGCAGCACCTCGTTTTGGCGGGCCAGGTCCGTGACCTTGGTGCGGATCACCGCCGTTTTTGTCTTTTCGATGGCCAGTTCGGAGTTGATCTCGGACTGCTCGACCAGGTTTGTGACCTTGGCGTACTGTTTCTCCTCCATGGCGGTGCGCGCCTCAGACAATTTCTGGCGCGCGAACCTGAGTTCGACGGGCGAATGCTCCTCGGCGCCGGCGTTAATGGCCGCTTCGAGTGCTTCTTCGGCGTCATTGAAGGTGTCGGGCGCCGGTCGTGGCGCGGTGCACGCCGCCAGCAACGCTACGAGGATCAGGAAAAAAAGTCGCATGTATCTCGCCATATCAAGGAGAACCAAGCGCGAATTATGACGCATGGCGGCAGCCGCGTTAAGCCCCTTCCGTCGAATTGCTCCGCAGAAGGGACCATCGGCATGGACCGGGCGCGGGTTCAGGGGGTATCGGCCTGGTTTTCCGGTGCGGCCCGCTCAAAGCCATCGAGTGCGCGGCAACGCGCCGTGATCTCGCGGATTTTCGGATAGGGCTCCATGTCGCATGAAAACCGCTCGGCATTGTAGACCTGAGGCACCAGGAAGCAATCCGCCAGCGTCGGCTCATCGCCGTGGCAGAAACGGCCGCTGTCATGGCTGTTCAACCAGGTTTCCACAGCGCTGAAACCGCGGGCAATCCAGTGCGCGTACCAGTCCCGGTAGGCCTGATCATCGAGCCCCGCCCGGTTTTTCAGATAGTGCATGACCGACAGGTTATTGAGCGGCTGCACCTCGCTGCAGATGGACTGCACGAAGCCGCGGACCCTTGCCCGCGCAGCGGCATCCCGCGGCAACAAGGGTGCGGCATCGAATGCCTCTTCCAGGTACTCGCAGATGGCGACGGACTGAACCATCAGGCAATCGCCATGAGCCAGAGCTGGCACCAGGCCGAGCGGATTGAGCGCCCGGTATTCCGGATGGTTCTGTTCGCCGCCGTCACGCACCAGATGCACCGGGCACGACTCGTACGCCAGGCCCTTCAGGTTGAGCGCGATGCGAACCCGGTAAGCCGAGGAACTGCGCCAGTAATCATAGAGCCGCAGGGATTCAGTCATACGGCACGATGCGTTGTTCGATGGCTCCGAATATCGACCTGCCCTTGTCATCCTGCATGTCGATGCGCACGGTATCGCCGTAACGCATGAAGGACGTGCTGGGCTTGCCCTGCGCGATGATCTCCAGCATTCGCCGCTCGGCCAGGCAGGAGGCGCCGCGGCTTTCGTCCTGGTTGGCAATGGTTCCGGACCCGACGATGGTGCCGGCAGCCAGCGGGCGGGTTTTTGCCGCATGCGCCACCAGCCGGGCAAAGTTGAACTGCATATCGACGCCCGCTTCGGGCTCGCCGAACCACTCGCCGTTCAACCACGAGCGCAGCGGCCGGTGAAGCGTGCTGTCGCGCCAGGCGTCACCCAGTTCGTCAGGCGTAACGAGCACAGGCGACAGCGCCGAGCGCGGCTTGGAGTGCAGGAAACCGAACCCTTTTTTCAGTTCGGGCGGAATCAGGTTGCGCAGGCTCACGTCGTTGACCAGGCCGACCAGCTGGATGTGCCCGGCCGCCGCCAACTCGGTGGTTGCCATCGGCACGTCGTCCGTCACCACGACCACTTCGGCCTCGAAATCGATACCGTATTCCTCGCTGCCCACCGGGATCTCGTCTCGCGGCCCGAGAAATCCAGCGGAGGTGGCCTGGTACATCAACGGGTCCTCGTAAAAGGACTCGGGCACTTCGGCCCCGCGCGCCTTGCGCACACGCTCGACGTGCGGCAGATAGGCACTGCCGTCAACGAACTCGTAAGCGCGCGGCAGGGGTGAGGCCAGCGCGGCGAAGTCCAGGCGCAGGGCATCGTCGCGCTCGCCGGCGTTCAGTTCCTGCGAGACCGCGTTCAGCCGCGGGGCGGCGTTTTCCCAATCGTCCAGTGCCTGTTGCAGAGTGGGCGCGATGTGGACCACCTCGACGAACTGCTGCAGGTCACGACTGACCACCACGAGGCAGCCATCGCGCCCCCCTTTCTTCAGTGAAGCGAGTTTCACTTGTCTTCTCCTGTTTTCCACGAGGCCGCGTAGCCTTCCCACTCGATCGCCTCGGCGATTTCTGCAGCTTCCAGGGGATCGCGGGTATCGATCATCACCGCCACCTCGTCTGTTGCTTTTTTCTGTTGCTCAAACGCGTTTTTCAAGGCCTTCGGATGCGGGCCGTGCGTAAACCCGGCCGGATGCCAACTCATCATACCGGGGTGAATGTTGTCGCGGCTGAAGAATTCGCCACGATGATAAAAAATGACCTCGTCGTAGTCGTCGTTGCTGTGGAAAAAGGGCACTTTCAGGGCGCCTGGGTCGGTCTCGAAGGGCCGCGGCGCGAAGGTGCAGACCACGAAACGGTCTGCCACGAAGGTCGTGTGGGCCGAGGGCGGAAGGTGATAACGGTCGCTCAGCAGTGGGCGGATGTCGCGCCAGTTGACGCGGACCGGAGCCAGGTCGCCCTTCCATCCGACCGCGTCCAGCGGATTGAAGGGATAAACGATGCTGGAGACCGTGTCGCGACGCTTGACCCGGACCGTCCACTCGTTTTCGTCCTGCTGGGCCAGGAACGCTTCATCGATCGACGGAGTGTCGAGCACGGCAGGATCGAAAATGGCGTGCGGGCCGAGCATGCCCTTGTCGGGTAATTGATAAGCACTTCCACTGGCTTCGATCATGAGCAGCCGAAGCGGCTTAGCAGGAACGAGCCGCCACATCGTGCCGCGGGGCAGAACCACGTAATCCCCGTCGCGAATCTCCATGTGACCGTAATCGCAGAACAGGCGCCCGGATCCCTCGTGAACGAACAACAGTTCATCCCCATCGGCATTTCGGACCAAATGATCCATTGGACGTGTCAGCCCCCAGGTGCGCAGTTTCATCCGGGCGTTGTGCATCAGCAACACGGCATCCCACGGCCCGGGCCCGAATTCCACCAGCTTGGACGTGTCGTACGCATGCGGCTTGAGGTCGCCTTCGAACCGTAACCAATCGGTCGGCCGATGGCTGTGGTACATGTGCGTGGCGGGGCCGAAGAATCCCTCGCGGCCGATCTCGCGTTCGTAGCAGTCTTTCGGCAGATCGCAATGGGCCTGGCGCGACGCCCGGCCCTCGGTGCGTGGTAAGGAAATCCAGTTGCGAGACATGTTCGAGTGGCTCCACGGTGCTTGATGGGGTCCGATATATTAGTTACATTTGTAACTATATGCAAACCAAACCGTCAGACAAACCTCAACTCGGAGCGTTCGAACTCGAGCGCTTCCTACCCTATCGCTTGTCCGTGCTGGCCAACACCATCAGCCAGGGCATAGCCGCCCGGTACCGCGACGAGCACGCCATCAGCGTCACCGAATGGCGCGTCCTGGCGGTGCTGGGGAGCAGCCCGGCCCAAACCGCCAGCGACCTGGCAAAGCGCACCGCCATGGACAAGGTGGCAATTCACCGAGCCGTCAAGCTGCTGATGGAAAAAGATCTGGTACAGCGCCGACCCGACGCCGCCGACCGACGCCGCCAACGGCTGCGCCTGACCGGGGCCGGTAAGAACATCCTCGAGACCATCATCCCGAAGGCCCATGAATTCGAGTATGAATTACTGGAAGCCCTGGAGCCCGACGAAGCAAGGGCGCTGGATCGAATCATCGAGAAATTGACGGCCAAAGCCACGACTCTGCGCCACGGTTCCGAATGAACGGCGGCTGGCGCGAGGGCTTGAGAACAGCGTGAGGATGATCGCGATAGCGGATCGCGACTTTCGTCGCTCCTACAGGCCGCGGGGGCAGCTGGTCGCCTGTGACTCCAAGGCTGGTTAAAACCTCCCGCCGCTGAATGAGCCCCAATCGCGGAACAGAAGCGCCGGGCAGACGTGTCTAAGTGCCCGACTGGAGCGAAGAGCATAGCTGGGGCTATGTGACGAGTGAAGGCGGGTGCCCAGGCGCGTATGAACAAGCAAGCACCGACGCCGGGGCGTCATTCGAGGGCTCAAATAAAAAGAGGCCGGGAGTAGCAGCTCTCCCGGCCTCCAAACATCCCGATAAGAAGGGAGTTCGGGATGCCTCGCTGAGGGTCCGCCGGCACAGGGATCGTGTGGAAGGCGAACCCCAGGAGCCAGTGCCGCGCGGATTGAGGTTGGCGAGTCGCGCGGCGCCTGTACTTAGCCAGGGAGGGCTGGCTCCTGAATTCGGTTCAGTTCAGCCCGTGCCTCCGCTTTGGATGCAAACTGCAATGGCAGGGCTGGTTGGAATTCGGAGCGCAGCAGCTGCGCTCCCGGTATCGACTATTCTGATCATGCTCGCGACCTCCTTGTCACGTTTTTGATTCGGGACCCGCCTCGTGGCGGGCTGTTACTCATATCATTTGCTACGACTGCACCCGTTCTTTATCACAGGCAGCCGCCGAAATCCTCGACCAGTCGAGCCATCAATTCCCTGGAACAGACTTCGAGTTCTTCGGCAGTAAGCCCATTATCGAACCAGGGAGAAAACAACTCGGATTCAGCCGGTTCGACGAGGAAATTCGAATACTGACATGAATTGACGCCAAGCCCGCCTACCTCGTACTGAATCGTGCCCAAGTCGTATGATGCGGTTAAAAAATCAGGCGCGACCAAACAGCTGTCCGGGTCGGGTGTCGCACCAAGGTCAATTTGACCCTCTGCCCAACACGGGCAAACCGCTTCGGGTTCAGCATCATCGAGGCCCGGCATGCCAGGGCCGTCGGGGCCGGCTTTCTTGTAAAAATTTTCGAGAATACGGGCCCGGGAACGCTCGTCGGCATTCCAGAAGGCGTTACACAGGCCATACAACCCCTTGTAGGCCGGATTGAATTTGATGTCTTCGCACCAGGCGACCTTTGCGGCGAACAACGAACCGGAAAACAGGCCAAAAAGCGCGAGGGTCATGAACAACGTAACGAATTTACGCATGGAACTACTCCCTTAGATGTTTCGGAAATCCCTTTTCCGAGATTGATGATGCAGGTATCGTGCCAATCGAGCCCTTGAGACACAGTTTGCATGCAGATCAATCGCTTACACTATAGGCCGCTGAACTCAAAAAGTAAACGACCTGCTGTGGGCTGACGTTTTCCGTCACTTTATTACCAAAGAACGATCATCCAGGGAGCCGCAGGCGAAGCAGCGCTCCAGAACTACCATGTGACGCATTTACCAGGAAGCAGACCGTATTGCGCCCTGTGGGCGATTCTGGCACAATTGCTCGGCTTTGCCGGTCCTGCGGATCGTCGAGGCACATAACGCGGTGCGCCATACGGCTGGTTCAGTCTGGACTGCGCACCAAATACGCACACCCGCCGCAACGGTTCAGAGGGGTGCCCTCGATGAGAAAGAGGGTCTCTGCAACGGGCGGGTGGAGGATTAACCCCGGAATCCCGCGCCACTGGCTGCGGGCATTCCTGTATTCAAGGAATTTATCAAATGGCTAACGTCACCATGCGCCAGATGCTAGAAGCCGGCGTGCACTTCGGTCACCAGACCCGTTACTGGAATCCCAAGATGGCTCCCTTCATTTTCGGAGCCCGCGGCAAGATCCACATCATCAATCTCGAAAAGTCGCTTCCAATGCTGAACGATGCGATGAACTTCGTCAGCAAGCTGGCAGCCCGGCGCGGATCGATCATGTTCGTCGGCACCAAGCGTGCTGCCAGCAAGTCCATCCAGGAAGAAGCCGCGCGGTGCGGCATGCCTTACGTATCCCATCGTTGGCTTGGCGGCATGCTGACCAACTACCGCACGATCCGCGCCTCGGTTAAACGCCTCAAGCAACTCGAAAGCATGAACGAGGACGGCAGCGTGGAGCACCTGGTGAAGAAAGAAGTACTGCAACTGACACGCGAGAGGGACAAGCTGGAGCGCAGCCTGGGTGGTATCAAAGACATGAAGAGCCTGCCCGATGCGATGTTCGTGGTCGACGTCAGCCACGAGGACATCGCGATCAAGGAAGCCCGAATTCTCGGCATCCCGGTCATCGCAGTGGTCGACACGAATTGTTCACCCGAGGGTATCGACTACGTGATTCCCGGTAATGACGACGCCATTCGCTCCATTCGGCTGTACGCCCAGTTGGCCGCCGACGCCGTGCTGGAAGGCCGCGCATCCGCGCCGCAGGTAGACGTTGACGATGAATTCGTCGAACTGGATGAAGAGGGTAACCCGGTCAAGCGCAAGGCGGACAAGCCCAAGAAAGACGCGCGGCAACCCGCCAAGAAAAAGGTAGCCAAGAAGAAGGTCGCCCGCAAAGCGGCCGCTGGCGTACCTGCTGAAGAGAAGAAAGCCGAGAAGCCCAAGGCCGAAGCGAAAGCCGAGAAGCCCAAGGCCGAAGCGAAAGCCGAGAAGCCCAAGGCCGAAACAAAAGCCGAGGAGCCCAAGGCTGAAGCGAAAGCCGAGGAGCCCAAGGCTGAAGCAAAAGCCGACAAGCCCAAGAAAGTCGCAAAAAAGAAGGTGGCCAAGAAAAAAGTCGCCAAGAAGAAAGTTGCCAAAAAGAAAGATTCCGGCGACAAGGACTGAGCTTCGTTCAAAACCGAATCACTTACCGGGCGACCCCGTCGCCCGGCCATTGAAGAACTGAATACTCAAGAGGAATTGTCATGGCAGTTACAGCCGCAATGGTTAAAGAGCTTCGTGACCGCACCGGTGCGGGCATGATGGAATGCAAGAAGGCGCTGGTCGAGAGCGGCGGCGACATGGAAGCCGCGGTCGAGTCGATGCGCAAGGCCGGCCTTGCCAAGGCCGACAAGAAAGCCAGCCGGGTGGCCGCTGAGGGCAAGGTCGTCCTGGCCACTTCAGGGGACGGCGCGCAGGCCGTGATGGTGGAGGTCAACAGTGAAACCGACTTCGTTGCCAAGGACACCCACTTCAACGCCTTCGCGACAGCCGTGGCGGAAAACGCGCTGGCCAACAAGCCCAACGACGTCCAACAACTGATGAACAGCGACCTCGGAGACGCCACCGTCGAAGAAGCCCGTCAGACCCTGATCGCCAAGATTGGTGAAAACATCCAGGTTCGCCGCCTGATCCGGCGCGAGACTGATAACCGACTGGGTGCCTACGTTCACGGCGGCAAAATTGGCGTTCTGGTCGAAGTAGTCGGCGGCGATGATGAACTGGCTCACGACGTGGCCCTGCACATTGCGGCAATGAATCCCGAGTTCGTCTCCCAGGACGATGTACCGGCCGACATCATTGCGCGCGAAAAGGACATCCTGGTCGCCCAGGCTGAGAGCAGCGGCAAGCCGGCCGAAATCATCGAAAAAATGGTCACCGGTCGCTTGCGCAAACACCTCGCAGGCATCACACTTCTCGGGCAGCCTTTCGTCAAGGACGGCGACGTCACGGTGGGCAAATTGCTCAAGGCCAAAGACGCCACCGTCAAAGGCTTCGACCGCCTGGTTGTTGGCGAAGGCATCGAGAAAAAGCAGGAAAACTTTGCAGAAGAAGTGATGCAGCAGGTCAGTGGTAGCTGAAAAAGCCTACAAACGTATCCTCCTCAAGCTCAGCGGCGAGGCGCTGCTGGGCGAGGAGGACTACGGTATCGATCCGAAAATCATCCATCGGATAGCCACTGAAATCAAAGACGTCAGCGACCTGGACGTCGCCATCACCGTCGTTATCGGCGGCGGGAATATTTTCCGCGGAGCAGGCCTTGCACGTTCGGGCATCGACCGCGTCACCGGCGACCACATGGGTATGCTGGCAACCATCATGAATTGCCTGGCCCTGCAGGACTCACTCGAGCGCATCGGCTGCGATGCCCGCGTGATGTCCGCGCTGGCGGTTCACGACGTTTGCGAGGACTACATTCGCCGCCGTGCCGTTCGGCACCTCGAGAAGGGCCGGGTCGTGATTTGCGCAGCCGGTACGGGCAACCCGTTTTTCACAACCGATACGGCCGCGGCGCTTCGGGCCATCGAGGTCGGCGCCGACGTCGTGCTGAAGGCCACCAAGGTCGACGGCGTGTACACCGCCGACCCCGTGCACAACCCCAATGCCACCCTCTACACAGAACTCGACTACGACTCGGTGATCGGCAGCAAACTGGGGGTAATGGACGCCAACGCGATCGTTCTGTGCCGGGACCAGCAAATGCCCATACGCGTGTTCAACGTGTTCGGTGACGGAAACCTCGTCCGAATCGTTAAAGGCGAACAGATCGGCACACTGGTATCCTGACCCCGCACGCGTTTCAAGAGGAGAAAACCATGCTTGCCGAAATCCAGAAAGACGCCCGCTCCCGAATGACGAAAAGCCTGGATGCGCTGCGTCACGAATTGGCCAAGATTCGCACCGGGCGCGCTCATCCCAGCCTGCTGGAACACGTCCTTGTCGATTACTACGGCAGCGAGGTCCCGATCGGGCAGGCGGCCAGCGTTGCTGTCGAAGATGCACGCACCCTGTCGGTGACACCCTGGGACAAGAACATGGTCAAGCTGATCGAGAAGGCCATCCTCACATCCGACCTCGGCCTGAACCCGTCGACCGCGGGCCAGGTCATTCGCATACCCTTGCCGCCGTTGACCGAAGAACGCCGCATTGACCTCGGCCGTATCGTTCACCAGGAAGGCGAGAACGCGAAAATCGCCATTCGAAACATCCGGCGCGACGCCAATCACCACATCAAGGAACTGCTCAAGGAAAAAGATATTTCCGAGGACGACGAAAGGCGCGCGGAGAACGACATCCAGTCGGTTACCGACGTGGCGGTCAAGAAAGTGGATGAGATCGTCGCTGAGAAGGAACAGGAACTCCTTGAAATCTGAGCGGGACCCGCTCCCCCGGCACATCGCCATCGTCATGGACGGCAACGGGCGCTGGGCGCAAAAGAGAAAACGCCCACGAACCTTCGGCCACCAGGCCGGCCAGAAATCTCTGCGCCAGATCGTCGAACACTGCGGCCAGATCGGTGTTCCCGAACTCACGGTATTCGCCTTTTCCAGCGAGAACTGGAGCCGCCCTCGCCAAGAAGTCAGCCGCCTTATGGAGTTGTTCCTGCGCGCACTGGACAAGGAGGCGCGTGAACTCGACGAAAACGACGTTCGCATTCGCTTTATTGGCGACACCGGCGCCTTTACGCCCGAATTGCAGGAAAAAATGACGCAGGCGCAGGCGCGGACGTCTAAAAACCAGCACATGAAGCTCAACGTGGCGGTAAATTACGGCGGGCGATGGGACATCGTCCAGGCCAGCCGTGCGATTGCGGCCGAGGCCGCAGCCGGCCGCCTTTCCCCCGAGCGCATCGACGAGGCCATCTTCAACCGGTACACCGCCCTGCCCCAGAGCCCGGACCCCGACCTGTTCATCCGGACAGGAGGCGAAATGCGGGTCAGCAATTTTCTTCTGTGGCAATGTGCTTACACCGAGTACTATTTTTCTCCCGCCCTGTGGCCGGACTTCAGCCCGGCCCATCTGGACGCGGCCATCGCCGAGTTCCAGCGCCGGGAACGCCGTTTTGGAATGACCGGCGAACAGGCCCGCATCGAAGCGGGCTGAGGAGGGCCCACGTGCTGCAGACCCGAGTCCTGACCGCCCTGGTTATCTTTCCGGTCACGCTGGCCGTCGTTTTTTTGTCGCCGCCACTGGTGTTCAAGGGCATCGTCGCCATCCTGCTGCTGGGCGGCTGCCGCGAATTCGCACGCATCTCTGATCTCTCCGCCCGCGGGACGGCCGCCCTGGTGTTTCTGCAGGCCCTGGTGTTCGCAGCCATGTTCATCGCCTGGGAGTCCCTTGACGAGGTGGCTCTGCCACTGCTGACCCTCGGGTGCCTGGCCTGGCTGGCGCTTTTCTTGCGACTCTCGGCATACCAGCGCGATGCCCGGCCCGATATCCGTTTTCGCCGCATGGGGTTCGCCTCGGCGTTGATTTCACTGAGCTTTTGCTGGTTTGCGCTGTGCTGGCTGCAGGACCGACCGCAGGGGGACGTGGTCGTGTTCATGCTGCTGTTGATCATCTGGGCCTCGGATACCGGCGCGTATTTTTCCGGCAGGCAGTTCGGGCGGCGAAAGCTTGCGCCCGTGATCAGCCCGAACAAGACATGGGAAGGCGTCTACGGCGGAGTCGCCCTGGCGCTTCTGGCGGCCTGGCTCTGGTCCGGTCCGATCATGGACATGGGACTAACGTTGCCTTCAATTGCAACCATCACGATTATCACGGCGATGGCCTCGATCGGCGGAGACCTGTTCATCAGCCTGCACAAGCGGACCGTCAAGCTGGCTGATGCCGGAAAGCTGTTCCCGGGTCACGGCGGCGTGCTGGACCGCTACGACAGCCTGCTGGCAGGCGTGCCCTTTTTCGCCCTGGCCTACGGTCTAATGACGGTATGAGACGCCGGCTGTGCATCCTGGGCGCAACCGGCTCGATCGGCGAGAGCACGCTGGACGTCGTCGCGCGAAACCCCGACCGCTTCGAGGTGATCGCCCTGGCCGCGAACCGCAATACACGGAAACTCGCAGAACAATGCGCACGCTTCGGCGCCCGTCTTGCCGTGATCGCTGACCGCGCCAAAGTGGATGAATTGGCCGACGACTTGCAAACCGCGGGCAGCACCGCCGACATCCTGGGCGGCGAGGAGGGGCTGATCGCCGCTGTGGGCCTGCCCGAGGTGGACACCGTGATGGCCGCGATCGTGGGTGCCGCCGGCCTGACGCCGACGTTTCAGGCCGCGCGCGAAGGCAAGACCATACTGCTGGCGAACAAGGAATCGCTGGTCATCGCGGGCGAGGTATTTGTCGCCGAGGCGCGACGTACGGGCGCCCCGGTGTTGCCGGTCGATTCAGAACACAACGCCATCTTCCAGTCGTTGCCGCCAAATTTCACCGACGGACTGGACGCCATCGGCGTGGAGAAAATCATCCTGACCGCTTCAGGCGGGCCGTTCCTGGACCTGCCGGCCGAGGAGCTGGTCGCCGTGACACCCGAGCAGGCCTGCGCCCATCCCAATTGGGACATGGGGCAAAAAATCTCGGTAGACTCGGCCACCCTGATGAACAAGGGCCTTGAGGTCATCGAGGCACGCTGGTTATTCAATGCTCGCCCGGAGCAGATCGACGTGTTGGTGCATCCCCAGAGTATCGTGCACTCGATGGTGTCCTACCGAGACGGCTCCGTGATCGCACAACTGGGCACACCGGATATGCGCACACCGATCGCAAATGTATTGGCCTGGCCGGAGCGCATTCACGCGGGTGTCCCGCACCTGAACCTTGCCCAGATCAATGACCTGTCGTTCAGCGAACCGGACCTGGACCGCTTTCCCTGCCTGCGGCTGGCGTTCTCCGTCATGAAAGCCGGAAACAACGCACCGGCGGTGTTGAACGCAGCCAACGAAATCGCTGTCGAATACTTCTTGAAAGGTCGAATCGGCTTCGATCACATCCCCGATCTCGTGGAGGACGTGTTGAATCGCGTTCCCACAGCGCCCATCGTATGCCTGGACGACGTTTTCGAGCAGGACCGCCTGGCGCGGGAGCAAGCAGAAATGTACGCGTTGGAATGCAATGATTGATATTTTCGGATCCATCTGGTGGCTGTTGGTCACGCTCGGCCTGCTGATCACTTTTCACGAGTTCGGGCACTTCTGGGTGGCCCGTCGCATGGGCGTTCGCGTCCTTCGCTTCTCCATCGGTTTCGGCAAACCGCTCTGGTCACGCCGCGGCCGCGACGGTACCGAGTACGTCGTCGCTGCGTTTCCGCTGGGCGGTTACGTCAAGATGCTGGATGAACGCGAATACGAGGTCCCCGAAGAAGAGCGCGACGAGGCCTTCAACAACAAGCCGCTGGGTGCACGAATCGCTATCGTTGCGGCAGGCCCCGCCTTCAACCTGGTGTTCGCGGTGCTGGCGTTCTGGCTGATGTTCCTGGTAGGTATCCCCGAAGTTCGCCCATTGGTGGGCTCAACCAGCGGGATGGCGGCCGAAGCGGGGATCGAACGCGGAGACGCCATCTCGGCCATCGACGGGCGCGATACCCGTACCTGGACCCACACGCTGCTGGGCCTGATCACGCCGGCGCTGGACCGAGAAGACGTTATCGTGACCGTCGAAGACGCCGACGGGATACGGTCGGACCATGTGCTGCCGCTCAGCCGGCTGGGCGACTCGTTCAGTGAAGACCAGGTCCTGGAGGCAGTGGGCATCGAACCCTGGCGTCTGGTGATGCCCGCGACAGTGGGTGCGGTCAACGCGGGCAGCCCGGCGGACCTCGCCGGCATTCGCGCAGGCGATACGATCACGCACATTGCCGCTGAACCGGTCCAGGGCTGGCAGTGGATCGGTCCGCTGGTGCAGGAGCATGGCGCAGCGGGGCAGCCTTTGGCAGTGACGATCGAGCGCGACGGTTACGGGATGGAAACCGAGGTTAGGCCGGCCCGGCAGAAAGACGGCTGGTTTTCCAGCAAGCTCATTGTGGGGGTTAGCAACGCCGACCTGCCCGCCGAGGAAATGGTGATGTGGGAGCGAGCTGCAATCATGCTTCAGTTCGGGCCGCTGGAGGCGGTGCCTACCGCCATCAAGGAAACCTGGCGCCTGACCGGCTCCACGCTGGCGCTACTCGGCCGGATGGTGACGGGGAGCGCCTCGGTGAAGAACCTGTCAGGCCCCATCAGCATCGCCCAGTTCGCGTCGCAATCGGCCGCGGCGGGGTTCTCGCAGTTCCTGTTCTTCCTCGGCGCGATCAGTCTCAGCCTGGGGATTCTCAACCTCCTGCCCATCCCGGTGCTCGATGGCGGTCATCTACTCTATTACCTGATAGAATGGGTCAAAGGCAGCCCGGTATCTGAGCAAGCTCAGGTAGCGGGCCAATATTTTGGACTCATCGCGCTGGCCGGCTTGATGAGCCTGGCGTTCATTAACGATATTTTACGGCTGGTCGGATAGACTTCAGGCCCGTGGAGGCTCTCGCATCGGAGCCCGGGAACAGAGCCGTTACGGATCTGAATACATGACAAGAAACGACGCGTTGAACGGGACCTTCCACCCGTCGACATTTAACCGGTTTGTTCTCCCCCTGCTCCTGCTGCTCGGCTGCCTGGCGTGGGGCGCTCCTGCGTTCGCGGCGTTCTCACCCTTCGTCATCCAGGACATCCGTGTGGAGGGCCTGCAGCGCATCTCCGAGGGCACGGTCTACAACTACATGCCGCTGGACCGCGGCGATACCCTGAACGCATCGTCGGCGCGGTCGGCGATTCGCGAGTTGTATCGAACCGGTTTCTTCCAGGACGTATCGATGCGACGCGAGGGCAACATCCTGGTGATCGATGTTCTCGAACGGCCTGCCATCGCCTCCGTCACGCTGAGCGGCAACAAGGCGCTGAAAGATGAAGACCTGCGCCGGGTGCTGCGCGACATCGGGCTATCGGAGGGCGAGGTGTTTGACCGCCTGGTGCTGGATCGCCTGCAGCAGGAGATGGTCAACCAGTATTTCAGCCAGGGCCGCTACGCGGTTGAGGTCGATACCCGCGTGACCGAACTCGAGCGGAACCGGGTGCGTATCGCCATCGTGATCGACGAAGGCGACGTGGCCGAGATCCGGCACATCAACATTGTCGGCAACGAAACCTATACCGACGAGGAAATTCAAAAGGAATTCGAGGCCGACATCGTTCCTTTCTGGAAATTCTGGTCGAAAGACGGCCAGTATTCCCGGGAGAAACTGTCCGGCGACATGGAAAAGCTGCGCTCCTACTACCTCGATCGTGGCTACGTGGACTTCAGCGTTGAATCCACGCAGGTGTCCATCAGCCCGGACAAAAAAGACATCTTCATCACGGCCAACGTGGTGGAAGGCGACGTGTACGGCGTCGACGAAGTTCAGATCACCGGCGACCTGGTGATTGACGAGGGCACGCTGCGCCGCCTGATCATGGTGCAGCCGGGCGAGATTTTTTCGCGCAAGAAGATCGAGCAATCAGTCGAGAACATCAACGCGATTTTGGCCAACATCGGCTACGCGTTTTCAAACGTCAACCCGATCACCGACGTCGATCGCGACGGGCGCCTGGTGTCGATCAACTTTTTCGTCGACCCGGGCAAGCGGGTTTACATCCGGCGCATCCAGTATGTCGGAAACTCCAAGACCAAGGACGAAGTTCTGCGGCGCGAAATGCGCCAGATGGAAGGCGCGTGGTTCTCGCAGGCTGCGATCGACCGGTCCAAGATCCGCATGCAGCGACTGACCTACTTCGAAACCGTCGAAGTGGAGACACCGCCGGTGCCGGGCACCGACGATCAGGTCGACGTGATCGTGACCGTCAGCGAACGGCCCGCCGGCAGCTTCACGGTCGGCCTGGGTTACTCCCAGGTACAGGGGCTGATCGCCTCGCTGAGCATCCAGCAGGACAACTTCCTGGGCAGCGGCAAACGCCTGGGCCTGGGTATTTCGCACTCCAGCATTATCAGCAGCCTGAACATCAGCTACGACAATCCCTACTGGACCGACGACGGCGTGAGCCGGGGCTTCTACATGCGTTACCAGGAGTTTGACCAGGGCCGCGCCAATATTTCGACATTTACCAGTAGCGAGTGGGCCGTTGGCATGAACTTCGGCGTGCCGATCACCGAGGTCGATTACCTGCGCACCGGCTTCGGTTACCGCGACTCGCAGCTCAACATCGGGCAGTTCAGCTGTCTCGATCTTGATCCCGAAACCGGCTTTTGCAACGAATTCGGACTGCGTCCGCGCGTCGGCGACCCGCTCTCTTTTTCGCTGGACTTCGACGGCAACAACATCCTGACCCCGAACGAACGCAAATTTGACGTGCTCGATTGGAACGTCAGCTGGACACATGACAGCCGTAACCACTTCCTCAACCCAACCCGGGGCGCAGCCCAGTCGCTGATCCTGCAGACGGCCCTGCCGGGCAGCGCGCGCGAGTACTGGAAGCTGTCCTACCGCGGCGCCAAGTACTGGCCGGTCTGGGCGGGACTGGTGTTCTCCTTGCGCGGCAACATCGGCTACGGCGATGCATACGACGACTACGACAAGACGTCGCTGGCCGAACCGATCGGGACCGGCGAGATCATCTCGGGCGTTTGCGATCCGACCGACGTGATTTTCCTGGACACCGGCCTGCCCTTTTACGAGCACTTCTACAGCGGCGGCGTGCGCGACCTGCGCGGTTACGACGACAATACCCTGGGCCCCAAAGACTCCTTCTGCCGCGCCGTGGGCGGCGATTTGAAGGTCGCGGCTGGCATGGAGCTCGCTTTCCCCACGCCGTTCGTGGGCGGCAAGGCCGGCACACGCATCGCCCTGTTTGTCGATACGGGCTATGTCTATGAGAATATCGATGCGTTCGAAGCCAGCAAGCTTCGCGGTTCGTTCGGCCTCTCGGTGACCTGGGAAGCGCCGATCGGTCCCATCGTGATCTCTTACGCCTTCCCGTTCAACGACCAGATCGGCGACCGCACCGAGGACCTCCAGTTCTCCTTCGGCACCACGTTCTGACGAAAGCCAAAGCGATCAACGACTGCGGCGTAAAACCCGCCGCGTCGCGCTGAGCCCGGTCTCCCCATTGCGACGCACGGGGCGCCGCATACGGCTCTGCGGACCGAGTCTCGCATTTGTCAAAAAACGTCAACGTCCCTCGCAATTGTTGTAGAATACGGAGTATGTGGAGATGTGCCCGTACAATATTGATTGTACTGATCGCCCTTGCCTGGGCATCGCCCCTGTATGCCCAGGAACTCCGCATCGGCTACGTCGACATGAAAGAGGTGCTGGATAACGCCCCCCAGGTCGTGGCCGGCCGCGCCAAGCTTGACCAGGAATTCCGCGACCGCAATGACGCGATAGAGCTTGACGAGTTGCGTGCCGATTCCAGCGAACAGCGCCTCGCGCAGGGCGATCTCGACGACGAATCCCGCATCCGCCTGGAACGCGACCTGCGCGAAATGCGCCGCAATATCAGTCGCCGCAAGGAAGACCTCCGCGACGAGCTCTCTTTCCGGCGCACCGAGGAAGTCCAGCGGCTGGAAGGGCAGATCAACCTCGCCGTGCAGGAAATCGCCCGGCGCAACGGCTATGACCTTATCGTTTCCAGCCCGGTGATCTACGCCAGTCCGACGCTCGATATCACCGACCTGATCCTCGAACAGCTCGAAGTGGAATACGCCGCTGACCAGCTGGAACTGGGCAATAACTGAACCCTCACAAATGGCGGTTGCGATGCGCAATTACAGCCTGTCGGATTTGAGCGCCAGGTTCGAACTCGACTTGCGTGGCAACGGCGCGCACGTCATCGAGGGCGTAGGCACCCTTTCCGGTGCCGCTCCATCGCAAATCACGTTCCTTGCCAACCGGGCCTACCGCACGGCATTGCCGGGCACGACGGCAGGCGCCGTCATCGTGAGCAAGGATGACGTTAAAGATTGCCCGACCAACGCATTGATCGCAAAGGACCCCTACCTGGCGTTTGCCCGCGTGGCCGCGCTGTTTGACCCGCGGCCTGCCGCCGAGCCTGGCGTGCATTCCTCTGCTGTCGTCCACGACAGCGCCACGCTGGGCCACGACGTCAGCGTTGGCCCCAATGCCGTTATTGGCGCGGGCTGCACGCTGGGTGACGGTTGCACCGTCGGGCCGGGCACGGTGATCGAGGCGAACTCCGCGTTGGGCGAGGGCTGCCGGCTGTACGCCAACGTGAGCCTCGGTTACGGCGTGACGCTGGGAAGGCGGGTGATGGTTCACCCGGGCGCAGTAATCGGCGCCGACGGGTTCGGCATCGCTTTTGCAGGTGATCATTGGGAAAAGGTCCCGCAACTGGGCAGCGTGGAGATTGGCGACGATTGTGAAATTGGTGCCAATACCTGTATCGACCGCGGCGCGGTCGAGAACACCGTGCTCGAAGAGGACGTGCGTCTCGATAACCTCGTTCAGATTGCCCACAATGTGCGTGTCGGCGCTCACTCGGCATTCGCGGGCGGTTCCGGGGTAGCCGGCAGCGGCCGGGTTGGCCGCTACTGCATGATCGGGGGCCACGCCGGCGTGAACGGCCACATCGATGTGGCCGACCGCACCACCGTGGCTGCAAATTCAACCGTGTACCGAACAATTACCGAGCCCGGAACCACGTGGTCTGCCCAGATGCCGGCGCGACCCATCCGGCAATGGCAAAAAAGCTACGCCAGGCTGCAGAAACTCGATGATCTGGCGAGAACCGTAAAACGACTTGAGAAAACACTTGGAAAATCAGACGACAATGAGTAAAAACCTGCTGGACGCCCCGGTGGAGGCGGCAGAGATCGAAAAATACCTGCCGCACCGCTACCCATTCCTGTTGCTCGACCGCGTCGTGCACCTGGAGCTCGAACCGAAAAAGATCATTCGTGCCATCAAGAACGTCACGATCAACGAACCGTTTTTTCAAGGTCATTTCCCCGGAAATCCCGTGATGCCGGGTGTGTTGATTATCGAGGCGATGGCGCAGGCCGCCGGTATGCTGGCCAACCTGGATGCCTCCCTGCAGGGTAAGACGGGCGAGCTTTACTACCTGGTAAAGGTCGACAAGGCCAAGTTCAGCAAGACCGTCGTGCCCGGCGACCGACTGGAAATCATCGTGACCCAGACTCGAATCCTGCGTCGCATGGGTTTTTACCAGTGCGAGGCCCAGGTGGACGGGCAGCGCGTCGCCGTTTGCGAAATCCTCTGCGCGGGAAAATAGAATGAACCGTATTCACGAGACTGCCATCATCGACCCTTCAGCCGAATTGGCGGACGATGTCGAGGTCGGCGCTTTCAGTATAGTCGGACCCAAGGTCCGCATCGACGAAGGAAGCTGGATCGGCCCCCACGTTGTGCTGACCGGTCGCACCACCATCGGCAAAAACAACCGGATATTCCAGTTCTGCTCGCTCGGAGAAGAGCCACAGGACAAGAAGTATGCGGACGAGGACACCGAACTGATCATCGGTGACGACAACACCATCCGCGAGCTGTGCACCTTCAGCCGGGGTACGGCCCAGGGTGGCGGCAAGACCGTTGTCGGCGACGACAACTGGATCATGGCCTGCGTGCACCTTGCCCACGATTGTATCGTCGGCAGCCACACCATCATGGCCAACAACGCCTCCCTCGCCGGCCACGTGACCGTGCAGGATTGGGCCATACTCGGCGGCTACGCCTTGATTCACCAGTTCTGCACCGTGGGCGAGCACAGCTTCACGTCGTTTGCCAGCCACGTGAACCAGAGCATACCGCCCTACGTCACCGTTGCCGGAGAGAAAGCCAGGCCCAAGGGCATCAATACCGAGGGGCTGCGGCGGCGCGGCTTCACCTCCGAGCAGATCCAGCAGGTACGGCGCGCTTACAAGGTGCTGTACCGCTCCGGCCTGCGCCTGGAAGAGGCCAAGGAAAAACTGGCTGAAATGGCGGGCGAACACGCCGAGGTCCAGCCCTGGATCGACTTCCTGGACAACACGGAAAAGAGCTTCATTCGCTGACCAGGGCCCCTCGCAGCGATGAACCCAGCCCAACCAACCATCGCACTCGTTGCGGGCGAAGCCTCCGGTGATCAGCTGGGCGCGGCGCTGGTTGCCGCGCTGCGTGAGCGCTACCCCGACGCGCGCTTCGTTGGCGTGGCCGGCGAGAAAATGAAAGCGGCCGGCGTGGAGTCCTGGTTCGATGCGAGCGAACTGGCCGTGATGGGCTTGTTCGAGGTCCTGACTCACCTTCCGAGACTGCTCAAACTGCGCCGGGACCTGATCCGCCGCCTCGCCGATTTGCGCCCTGACGTGTTCATCGGCATCGATGCGCCGGACTTCAACCTGGGCCTGGAAATCAAGCTGCGGCGGGGCGGCATACGCACCATCCATTACGTCAGCCCGACAGTGTGGGCCTGGCGCGAGAAACGTGTTAAAAAAATCGCCCGGGCCGCAGACCAGGTATTGTGCCTGTTCCCGTTCGAGCCGGAATTCTATTCCGGCCACGGCGTTTCTGCCACCTACGTAGGGCATCCCCTGGCCGACCAGATCGACGGAGACGACAACCCCGCCGATGCGCGCTCCCGGCTCGGGCTCGATCCTGCCGCCGTCACCGTTGGACTGCTGCCGGGAAGCCGCCTGAGCGAAGTCGGACGCCTGGCCTCGCCGATGCTGGAAGCAGCGCGCTTGCTGGGCGACAAACACCCGGACATGCAATTCGTGGCCGCGATGTCCGGCGCCGAGGTGGACCAGGCGTTCGGGGGAGAAATGCAACGGGCGGGTATTTCCCGTGTACACCGAGTGACGGGCGATCCGCGTGGCGTGATCGCCGCTTCCGACGTGGTGTTGTGCGCTTCCGGCACGGCCACGCTGGAAGTGATGCTGGTCAATCGCCCGATGGTGATGACCTACAAGTTGGCCCCTTCCACCTACCGCCTGGGCCAGGCGCTCAACCTGGTCAAGCTTGAGTGGTTCTCGCTACCCAATATACTGGCCCGCGAACGCCTCGTACCGGAGTTGATACAGGACGAGGCGACCGGTCCGCGAATGGCGGCGGAAGTTCGCCGATGGCTCACTGACGAAGACGCCCGCAGGGCACTGAAAACGCGTTTCGAGGAGATGCACGCCGCCCTGCGCTGCAATGCCGCATCGAAAGCCGCCAGCGCGGTAACCGGGCTGATGGAAACCGACTCGTGAAAGGTCCCGTGGCAGGCGTCGACGAGGCCGGGCGCGGACCGCTCGCAGGCCCCGTGGTCGCCGCCGCCGTGATCCTCGACCCGGACCGGCCCATCGAGGGGCTGGACGATTCGAAGAAACTCAACGAAGCGAGGCGCGAGGCCCTGGACGAGATGATCCGGAGCCAGGCACTGGCCTATTCCGTGATCGAAATCCCTCCCGCCGAGATTGACCGGTTGAACATCCTTGCCGCCACGTTGTTTGGTATGGAGCAGGCGATCGACACGTTGACCCCGTCACCTGTACTGGCCCTGGTCGACGGCAATCGTTCGCCGAAGGCGCGCTGCACGGTGCGGACCATCGTCGGTGGAGACGCGATCGAACCCGCCATTTCCGCGGCGTCGATACTGGCCAAGGTTGCGCGTGATCGCTGCATGGTGGAATGGCATCTGCGTTACCCGGACTACGGGTTTGACCGCCACAAGGGCTATCCCACAGCCGAGCATCTGCGGCGGCTCAGCGAGTTAGGCCCTTGCGAAATCCATCGTCGCTCGTTCGGACCCGTACGAAATGCACTGCAGGGCGGCCTGTTCAACGCCGGCCTGTAAAAACAAAGTGAACCCCCACCCGGTAAGGGTGAAAAGACCCTAATCGACCGAATCGATGCTTTCGATATAGTTCTCGATATCTTCGCGCGTTACCGGACCCAGGAACGCTTTGACAGAGCGCCCCTCGGGATCGAGGATAATCGTGGTCGGCAGCACCTTCGGCGCGCCGAAAGGCTGCGGCGGGTCGTAAACGTCGACCTTCAGCACCGGGTAGGAGACCGGCGTTTCTTCGAGGAACTCAAAGAAATCAGCGTCGTCCACGTCCTCGTAGGCCGCACCCAGCACGACCAGGCCTTCGGTCTCATCGTGCAAGGCGGACAACTCCGGCATTTCCTTGATGCAGGGCGCACACCACGTGGCCCAGTAGTTAAAGACGACCCACTCGCCGCGGTGATCGCTCAGGGATACCTCGCCACCGCCGAGCTGTTCCAGGGTGAAGTCAACCGGCTCCTCGGTTTCGTATTCAGCGACAGCCAGGGCGCTGGCCGTGGCCAGGGTCAGTGTCAGTAAAACTCTCAGAAAGTCATTCATCGTGTTTGTTTTCCTTGCGCTCGCGTCTCGTGGTGCATCTTCCTGATCGACTGTTGCCATACTTGCCCGGCGCTCCCGGCGATGCCCTTAAGGCTGTCGACGAAGGCGTCGTCCCATGCTGATTTTCTCGGCAGTTTCTCCGTGTCACCCAACGGCAGAAAATAATCGCCCGCCGCGTACAGATCGCCCAGCGTCAGGTCGCCGAGATCGCGCGCCAGCAGCCAGCCGCCTTCGTCATCGATCGTGACGATGTTCTCCTCACGCATTCGGCCGATCAATCTCAGAAGCTGGAGCTCACTGGCCTGTGTTTCAAGTTCCATGAGCCGGGTACGAGACAGGGATTTGCCTTCCATTTGTGCATCCCTGAGATGGCCGATCAGCCGGAACGCGAGCTGAAATTCCCAGCGCCGGGGCCACGCGGTCTCGTAGCGGCTGTAATCTGAGAAGGTCGTCAGCGAGGCCGCCAGCGAAGCACCGAACAACACCACGATCCATGCCAGGTAAATCCAGAACAGGAAAATGGGGACCGTTGCCAGGGCGCCATACAGCACGTTGTAATTGGCATTTGCCGCGTATCCAACGAAACCCCACTTGGCCAGCTCGAACAACACCGCGCTGAGAAAGGCGCCGGTTACCGCATGCTTGATGTGCACACTGCGGTTGGGCACCAGCATGAACATCGTGGTAAACATGAACCAGGTGACCAGGAAGATCGCGAAGCGGTAGAACAGGGGGCGGGAGCCCTCGTCGCCGCCAATCAGCCCAAATAAGCTTTGCGCACTGATGGCGACCACCGTGCCGATCAGGATCGGGACCAGCGTGAGCACGGCCCAGTACATCACAATGCGGCTGAGCCAGGTGCGGTTCTTTTCCACTCGCCAGATGCGGTTAAACGCCACCTCGATGCGGGTCAGCAGCAGGAGAGCGGTGACGATCAGGGCCACCAAGCCCGGTAACGTCAGCTTTTTGACGCTCAACAGAAAGGTGTCCAGGTACGGGGCGATCTGCTCACCGGTGGACGGCATGAAGTTCTGAAGGATGAATGCCTGCAACTGGTCGGCCCACTGGTTGAACACCGGAAAAGCCGCCGTCACACCAAACACCACCGCAAGGAGGGGCACAAGAGACAGCAGGCTGGTATAGGCCAGCGAGGCCGCCTCGGCCATCGAGCGATCTTCCTGAAAGTGCACCCATACGTGCCGCAATAGCCGCCTGGCCCGGGCATGTTGCCGCTGCGGCTCGATTGGCGCCTTAATTTTATCGGTCATAAATTCCTTCCCGACGGTTTACCATGCCGCGCGTGCTGCATAGAATTCGTCCTGAGCTTTCGCACCATTTTAACCAAGAGACTTCACATGGCTATCACAATCTTGCACAACCCCCGCTGCTCCAAATCCAGAGCGACTCTTGCCCTGGTGCAGGAACACGGCGTCGAACCGGACATTCGGCTTTACCTGGAGAACCCTCCGAGCGAAGACGAGATCCGGGAGATTCTGACCCTGCTGGGACGCTCGCCCCGCGAACTGATGCGCAAGGGTGAGGCCGAGTACAAGGAGCAGGGCCTGGCTGACCCGAACCTGGACGACGATACACTGATCAGCGCGATGGCCGCGACGCCGCGGTTGATCGAGCGCCCTATCGTGTTGGCCAACGGCAAGGCCGCGATCGGCCGCCCACCGGAATCGGTGCTGGAAATCCTATGACGGGCAGCCACCGAATACTGAGCGCCGCCTACTTCGCGTTGATTGCCCTGCAACCCACCTGGCATGCCCTGTTGCCTTCACCGTGGGGAAACAACAGCTGGGTGCTGGCCGCGGTGGCGACCGTGCCTCTGCTGCTGCCGCTTAAGGGCGTGCTGGCGGGTTCATTGCGGTCCATGACCTGGGCCGGCTTCCTCGTGATGCTCTACCTGGTGATCGGCGTGATGGAGGCCTGGGCCAATCCGCCGCAGCGCATCCCCGCTCTTGCCCAGGTGCTGCTGGTGACGGTGTTCGTCGGCGCAATGCTGGCGTTCAGCCGCTCAACGCCTCGAAGTCGATAACGTCATCCGGGCCGACCGCCTTGGGCGGGGGCTGGGGGCGCGGGGCAAAGAAGTCGCGGTAAAGCGACTCAAGGCGCACGATCGCGTGCACCAGGCCGACGGCCGCCGAACCGCTTCTTCGAACCACCTCCGGCCTCCGGGACCAGGCCGCCGCAAACGAACCCAGCCGTGCCTGCCCCAGGGCAGAGACCTCGGACACGGAGACGCCCTGGCCACGCATTCGACGCATGACCTCCTGGTCCAGTAGCGCCTCGCTGCCTTCGAGCAACCCCCGAATCTCCTCAGAATCAAGCAAAGTCAGCGGGTAGAACAGGTTTACGTGCGCCTGGACCAGTTTTTTATAGGCAGACAGTTCCCGCAGTTGTCCGTGCAACGAACTGTCTCCGCCGCGCCAGCTTCGCGGGGGCGGGTTGAGAAGGGCGCTGTATACCGCTGAGCGTTTCGACTGGTAAAGGGCCTGCAGGTGTTGCTCGAGACGGGCTTCGAAACCCTCATCGGGCTCGATTGGAATGCGTTGGCCAAGCTGTCCCCGCACCAGTGCGCTGCGCCAGGATTGGTTGCGCTCCCAGTTCTTCACCATGACGGCCGTCGGTAGCGTGCGCGCGCCGGCCAGGTAGGTCAGGCGGTCGGGCACGACGCGGATCGGTTGGCGGTTGCCCAGCGGGGTGACGATCTTGGTGCCCACCCACTCGGTGGGGCATCCGTCGTTTAATACCTCATCGGTGGCGGGGCCGAACAGGTAGTGGTATTCCTCCGGGCTCAGGAAGTCAAAACCGAACACCGTGCTGGTCTCTTCAGCCTCGGTATAGACGCCAAGGAGTTTGAAGCTGAGTCGCCCGTGGTAATTTGCAACGTGGGGGTCGTCCTCGCGCACCCGCTTAGAACGCCGGTCGACCCATTGCACCTTGTCGTAGCAGATACGGACGGTTCCCAGGCCTGATTGGTCGGCCAGCAGGTAAGGGTCCGGAAACAAGGCCAGCAATTCGGGGCCAGCCGCAAGTTCCGCGGTCATTTCGCAGACGTTTTCCGGGTTGCACGGCCCGATCGCAAGGTCCTCCGGTCGGTACGCGGTTCGCTGACCGGCGCCGCCATTCAAGACCACGTCGGCGCCAGCCTGCAGGCGCTCGGTCCGGAATGCCAGTTCTTCCTCACGCACATTGGCGATCAGCATGTCCAGCGCCTCCGCGTAATCGGAGAGACCGCGCGCCACCGGGTCGTTGACGCCGGCCCCCGCGCCGCCGATGCAGTCGACTTGCCGATTGAGCTCTTCGAGCAAGTCGAGACCCTGTTGCCGCAGATTCGCCACCAGGGCCTCGTTCCGGGGCTGGCGGAAATGGACGGGCGACTGGCGAGCAAACCAGGTGATGACCGCCACCAGGCTGGACCACTCCAGGGGGTTCGGCAGAGCTTCTTCGGGGGGGCTGCAGCTGGTGTCGTACCGCTCGAGAAGATACCCCATCACGTAGTTGATGCGCTGCCAGGGCGGCAGTTCCAGCTCGCGTCGAAGTTGCTCCATCGCGAACGGACCGTCCAGGTCGCCCGCCAGCTCGGCGGAATCGACCAGTGTCGAGGCCATGACCACCAGGTCCTCCAGGCAATCGTCGAATTCTTCCTGCTCGAGCGCCGGGCTGCCCCCGGGGTTTCGCCGGGACGCACGGCTGATGCAGATGTTGATCTTGTTCGCGATGTCCAGGCGGACCGGTTGCGAAAAGTAGTAATCCATGTCGGGGATCAGCAGCACCAGCTGGGCCACACTGTCGGCGATCGTGTATCGAAGCGAGGCGAGCTGATCCGGATCGCCGAGACCGGAATCGATGTATTGCACGGCATCGAACGCCACGGCCAGGACCTCGTTCAGGCGCGGGTCAACCCGTTCCAGGTCCCGGGTGAACGCGCTAGCCAGCGCGGGCAAAACCTCGGCGAGCGCAGCCGGAACCGGGGAGCGGTAGGGTTCGATAGGCGGCGGCTTAACCGGTTCTCCGGGCAGCAGCTCGAGCACGATTTCGGGTGGCGGCGAAAACGGACTCGGCTCGGCCTCCTCCTCCGCCTCGATAATGTGCGGCACCTCTGAGGCCAACAGGCCGGCCGACACCCACAACAGCGCCTCTGTAAAGGCCAGGTAGTGTTCACGGTAAAGCCCTTCCACCGCGTCGGCGATTTTCAGCAGGTACACCGCATCGTCGGACTCCTGCCAACTCAGGCCCGGCATGGCATCCAGCAGACCGAACCGCACGCGTTTGAGATCCAATTCATCGGGTGGACCCGCGTGCTGCGCCATGAGCGCACCGTCTCGAAGCAGCGCGAGCGCTTCGGCCACATACTCCTGCCTTTCCAGGCCGGTCGGCGCCGGGGGTTCCGCTGCGGCCCACGGGTCAAACCACTCTTCGTTGAGAGACGAGAGCACCGCCGCCAGGCCCGCGTTTTCCGCCGCGGCCCTGAGCAACTCCTCCCAAATCACGGTGGAGCGAACCTCGAGTCGGGAGAGCACTTCGGGTAGCACCGTGGCCGCCTTGACGGCATTGGACCGATCGAACAGGTTCGCCAACAAGCCGCGCGTGCCCGGACCGAAGGGCGAAACCGCCGGGCCGGGAGAAAGGTCGTATTGATCGAGCTCAACCAGCAACAACCACGCGGACGGGTCCAACAGCGAGCTGCGAAACGGCACGGTGCCGTAGCGGTCCGCCAGTTTGTCCAGCCAGGCCCGCTCATCACCGAAGCGCGCGGTGTAGGCCGCTACCTGGTCGAGCCGGGCATAACGCCCGTAATCAGACAAGTTGAGCACGACCGCCATCGTCAGCAGGGTATCGACGCGGGACCCGGGGTCGGCCAGCGCAGCGGCCAGCTGACGGGTGCCGGGCACGCCCAGTTCGTCGGCGATGTCTTGCGAGCCCATGACGGCATAAGGCGACAGCAGCAGGCCCAGGAGAACTACCCGGAACACGCGTGAGGCCAGTGAGTTGGAAACGGCGTTGATCACACCCATATGGTTGCTGTCTTCATGCCGACAATGCCACGATATACTACGCGAATGATCTCGAAACTGCTCATCATTACCACCGGCGGCACCATCGACAAGATTTACTTCGATGACAAGAGCGATTACCAGATTGGTGAACCGCAAATCAGCCAGATCCTGCACGCCATGCACGTCGCCTTTGAATTCGAGGTCACCGCGCTGATGCGCAAGGACAGCCTCCATCTGACCGACAAGGACCGCGCCCTGATCCGCGCGATCGTCGACGCTTCGAACTGCAGCCACATCCTGATCACCCACGGCACCGACACGATGAAGGTGACCGCCGATGCTCTGGAGGGCATCGAAGACAAAACCATCGTGATGACCGGGGCGCTCAACCCGGCCCGCTTCAGGGACTCGGACGCCGTGTTCAACATCGGCTGCGCCATCGGCGCCGTCCAGTCCCTGCAGCCGGGCGTGTACATCGCGATGAACGGCACCGTCTGGTTGCCCGGGGAAGTGCGCAAGAACGTCCGCGCGAACCGGTTCGAACACGTCTGAGCTGCGAGCCCGCCCCGACCCGGCTGCAACCGATGTTCAATCTCCAGGGACGTTGCGCCTAAAGCAACTTGTAGGCATGGATCAGGACACCCACCAGGCCGCCGACCAGCGTGCCATTGATTCGAATGAACTGCAGATCCCGGCCAATCGCGGCCTCGACGCGCCCACTGGTCTCCACCGGATCCCAGGTCCGAACCGTATCGCTAATCAGGCCGGCAATCGAATCGCGGTGTTCATCAACCAGGCTCACGGCGGCTTCCTGCAACCATCCGTTGACCCAAAGCTGTATCTCGCCATCCTTTGACAATTCGTCGGTGAAGCCCTGAAGCAACCGGAGTAGCTCCTTCCGCAATGCGGACTCGGGGTCTTCGAGGTCACGTCGCAGGCCCTCGGCCAGGTCCCGCCAAAGCGTGACCAGGTAATTTTGCAACTCGTCGTTTTCCAGCAATCCCTGCTTGAATTTCTCACCCCAGCGCCGGTATTCCGGGTCGTTCTGGAGTGCTCCTGCCCATTGGGCCATCCACTCGTTGAACTCCTCGCGCACCGGGTGTTCGGGTGAGAGTGATAATTCGAGCAAAAGGGTTTCCACCCGCGAGAGCATCTGCACCATGATGCGGTCGTCGATGAACCCAGGCAGCCACCAGGGGCTTTCGCGCTGAACGTTGCCTCGAATGAGTTCCCGGTTGTCGGCCAGGGCCACCATCGAGAATCGAAAGGCCTGCGTCAGCATCTCCTGGTGACGGCCGTCGGCGATCAACCAGTTCAGGGTGCGGCCGGCCAGCGGCGCCAGTTCAACCTGCTCCAACTGGCGGTTACCCAGCCGGGATATGAACCCGCGAACCTCGTCCTCGCTCAGTGCATCGAGCATCGATGAAGCCGCCGTCGCGGCCAGTTCCGCGGCCCGCGCCTCCCCACGCGGCGTTTTCAGCCATTTCGCGGCGTTTCCCGCCAGGTTGACCGACGCCAGGCGGCGGCGAACCACGTCGGGCGCGAGAAAATGATCGGACACGAACCGTGCCAGGTTGTCGCCGATGCTGTCCTTGCGTTTCGGAATGATCGCCGTGTGCGGAATCGGAATGCCCAGCGGGTGCCGGAACAGCGCCACCACCGCAAACCAGTCGGCCAGTGCCCCCACCATGCCGGCCTCGGCAAAGGCGTTGACCCAGCCCATCCACGGTTCGGGCCGGCCCAGGGTCAGGCCGAACAGGACGGCCATCAGGGCCAGCAGAATCAACGGCAGGTGTTTCATCGAGGATAAAGGTAAGCAATTCGCATGCCAGGGCAAAAACGATTGTAGCGGCATTCGCCGGTTGACGTTGAGCGCCGGAATCAGTACCTTTACTGCCCCACCGCGGATGCGCACGGGCGATTAGCTCAGTTGGGAGAGCGCTGCAGTCACATTGCAGAGGTCACTGGTTCAAGCCCAGTATCGCCCACCATTCAAACTATCCATTTTCTGTATTGGGCGTTCATCGGCCCGAAGCACGCGTTACCCTGCACCGGCACTGGAAAGTCGGAAATCAATTTCGAACAGGCCAGGCCGGACAATAGTCAGCGACCGCGCATCGTCCTCTGTCATCCAGCAGCCAAATTCGACCCACGGCCTGCCGTCGCTTGCTCCCGGAAAGCCGTTTGGCGCACGGGAGCAGGGAAGCGAGAATCCTTTTCAGGCAGTGCGCGACCCACGCCGCCTGGCGCCGCTGTAAGCCAGAACCAACAGGTTGCTGCCCACCCACGTCGACAACACGAGCACTGGGTATTTTACGTAGACCGGCAAGCCTGCCTTCATCAGCAGCGTGCCAAAAACGCCAATCAAGATGACGTGGACGATGTAGACGCCGTACGAGGCCCGGTTGAGCGCCGACCAGACAGGGCCGGTGCGATCGAAATAGCGTCTGAAGGATTCCACCATCAGGTACACCATCACCAGCAGCGAGAGATCGAAACTGATCCACCAAAGCAATCGGTAGACGGGTGTCATGGTAAAACCCTCGACCAGGAACGGAACCAAGCGAACGATGATGTGTGCGGTGACGGGTATCCAGGCCAGTCCGTTGGCCGCGTAATAGAGCCACCTGCCCTTGGGAGGCGTTTCGAACGACCCCCTCTTGTAGAGCATCGCGCCTAGCGCAAAGCTGAATAAATATACGAGCAGCCGCTCGTTCTCGAAGTCGAGAAGCGGCGTGAGTGTCCAGCTGCGAAAACCCGTCAAGCCGCCGACGATGATGCTCCAGGCCAGTGCGGCCACCAATGCCAACGCGATGGCCCCGCCCGTGGGGATGCGAAACCGGGTCGACGGCAGGCGCGTGAACAGGACGTAGACAAGATTGAACGCAAACAACAACGGCAGAAACCACAACCAGTTCTGGCTGTTCGGGTTCGTGACGTGGAAGTAAGTGCCCCAGTGTTCCTGTGGTAAGCCCCGCGAGTATAGAAAAATCACTTTGTACAACGGGATCAGCGTTAAGACCGCGACAAACCAGGGCACAATGAGGCGCCTGGCTTTACCCAGAACGAATTGCGCGGGCGATTGTCGGTCCAGCGATGCTGGCGCCAGATAACCCGAGAGGAAAAACAGCACGGGCATCATGAAAATGTCGAAGACGATACCCATGATCCCCACCCAGACCATGGTGTCGGGGTCGTCCACGATCCAGAACCATCCCCACAAGCCAGCGCCTTCGTAAACACCACCCACGTGGTAGAGGACCACGAGGAAAATGGTGATGGTCCTCAGGTTATCTATCCAGTGAGAACGGGAAAATCCATGAGAGGTTTGCACAGCGTCCATGATATTGGCCTGTTATCCAGTGATTCGACGGGGCCGATCGAACACTTGGCCCATTGCGGGCGCGGTGCGACGGCTTATTGATGATGATCCCATTTTTGACCGATTGGATGTCCGGATTAAGGCGAAGCCACCTCCGCGCCTGCCAGGAATGATCCTTGTTGACCTATATCACCATTTTAATATATTAAAACTTCCTTAATTAATTGCCCCGCGTGTTCTGGAGGGAACCCCGAGGCGCCGAAAAAGCCCGACTCTTCGCGGCGCACCCCGCCCTGCCTTCGCTCTGCCCGAAAGACCTGGAATCGCGAGAATGGCTTGCCCGTTGGGCTACGGGGAAGGGTTGTTATTTTTTCGTTGAGAGTGGTTCTCAATACAGCGTAAACCTTTGCGTAGCGCGGTATACAGCCGGATGCTGACCTGCATCAGAATCTTAGAGGAAGCTTAATAGTAACTTAATCTCTGGTTAAGGTTCGGAGGCTATTCTGCACACGAAGCCGTCCCGTCGGACCTTGCCGAAGCTGATTATTTCGAACACGGCATGAACCGCGGGAAACCCCTGGAATAGCTATTCCGTTGCAATACGAGGAGAACGAGATGAACGCCAAGTTCCTGGCTGCATGTGCGGCAGCATTATTGGTGCTCCCCCTGGCCGCTCAGGCCGCTTCCGGCGTTGACGCCACCACCCTGGCGAAGTC
>JABDPF010000027.1 GCA_013042915.1 Lysobacterales bacterium | reverse complement strand
TGCTGGTGGTGGTGTATTGGACGCGGACTTTCTGGTCGGGGTGGAGGTGGGCCTGCACGCCGAACGCGGCGAGAGCCGCCTCGTGGAAGCCGCTCAGGATGAGTTTCTTCTTGCCGGGATAGGAATTGATGTCGCCCACGGCGAAAATGCCGGGAACGCTGGTCTGGAATTTCTCGGTATCGACCTGGACTTGCCGTCGCTCGATGTCCAGGTCCCAATCCGCGATCGGCCCCAGGTTGGGGGAAAGCCCCCAGAACACGAGCACCTCGTCGGCGGCCACCTGCTCACTTTCGCCATCGGCCCCCACGAGGTCCAGACCGGTCAGTTTTCCGTTCTCGGAAATCACGGCGCGCACGTTACCTTGCCGCTCGCTCAATTCGGAACCCTCCGCCAGGGCCTTCATTTTCTTTACCGAAGCCGGCTGGGCGCGGTACTCGGCCCGGCGGTGAACCAGCGTGATGTGCTCGGCTTTGTCGTGCAGTTCGAGCGTCCAGTCGAGCGCGGAGTCGCCCCCGCCGAGGATCACGAGGTGCTTGCCGACGAAGCGTTCCGGCTCGCGTACACGGTAATGGACCTGGTCGTTTTCGAAACCGTCTGCCCCCCTCGCGCGCAGGCGCCTGGGCTGGAACGCGCCGAGCCCCGCGGCGATGACGACCGTGGCCGTGTCGAAGCGCGTTCCTGCCGACGTCTCCAGCAGAAACCGGCCGTCTTCGCCCTGGTCCAGGCGAGTGACCATCTGTCCCAGGTGAAAGGTCGGATCGAAAGGTTCGATCTGTTTCATAAGGCGTTCGACCAGTTCCCGCGCCCCGACTTTAGGAAACGCCGGGATATCGTAGATGGGCTTGTCCGGGTACAGTTCGGCCAGTTGACCTCCGACCTGCTTCAGAGAATCCACGACGTGTGCGCGGATGTCCAGCAGGCCAAGTTCGAAAACCTGGAACAGGCCGCTGGGACCCGCACCGATGATAACGACGTCTGTTTTTACGGTCATGGAATGTTTACCTGGTCGATGGCCAGGCCGGGTTTTGCCCCGGCCACTGATCTGATACCTTGAGCCGGTCCGTCGGTATTCAAGGGCCAGGAGCCAGCCTCATGCAACAGCAACGGGAAATCAAGCTGGAAGAATCGTGGAAGCGCCGGCTCGAGGATGAATTCAATCAGCCGTACATGACCGCGCTACGCCGCTTCCTGGTGGAACGCAAACAGGCCGGGGCACAGGTCTTTCCGCCGGGACGCCTGATCTTCAATGCGCTCGACTCCACGCCATTCGATCAAGTCAAAGTGGTTATCTTCGGCCAGGATCCCTACCACGGCCACGGGCAGGCGCACGGGCTGTGTTTTTCCGTTCCCGAAGGCGTGGCGGTGCCGCCGTCCCTGCAGAATATTCACAAGGAGATCCAACAGGACCTGGGCCTCAGGCCGCCTACACAAGGCAACTTGCGCGGTTGGGCAGAGCAGGGCGTGCTCTTGCTGAACGCGGTGCTCACGGTGGAACAGGGCCGCGCCAGCGCGCATCAGGGCAAGGGATGGGAACGTTTCACCGACCGTGTCGCGGCTGAACTTAACGAAGGGCGGGAGAACCTCGTTTTCCTTTTGTGGGGAAGTTATGCCATGAAGAAAGGAGCGTTCATCGACCGCGAGCGGCACCTCGTGCTGACCGCTCCTCATCCCTCTCCGTTATCCGCCCACCGCGGGTTCTTCGGCTGCCGGCATTTCTCAAAAACGAACGCCTGGCTGGAACGGCACGGCATGGAGCCGATTCGCTGGGCCTAGAGCTTGACGCTGAGCAGGTCCTGGTCGACCGGCATCCAATCGACGTGGTTGTCCATGCAGACGTTGGCCTCCGGTTTCCGGTCGATCGGACCATGGATGCTGCCCAGCGCCACGTGCATTTCACCCGGCCAACGGCTCGACTGGAACAGCATCGAACTGCCGCAGCGTCGGCAAAACCCCCGCTGCGCTGCCGTCGATGAACGATACCAGGCCAACTGGTCGTTGCCGGCGGTCACCTCGAAATGACCCTCGTCGAAACCTGCCCAGGTAACGAATCCGGCACCGTGCGCCCGGCGGCACATGCCACAATGGCAGTGGGCGCACCACTTGCTGGGAAACCGCAGTTCGAAGCTGACTGCTCGGCAAAGACAGCCTCCCGTCGCGTTGGATTTTTCGCTCATGCAGGGCGCTCCTAATTGACCAGAATGAAAGCCGCCAGGCGAATCCAGAACAGCAACAGGAATAGGCTGCTGGCCAGGTACACGGCGAAGCGGTGGTTGACGTCGTTGTAACTGCAGTGGATCAGGCTGTGCACTATTCTCAGGCTGACGAAGCCCCAGGCCAGGGCGACCAACAAGGGGTCTGACAGGAGCAGCAGCAGGGCCAGCACCACGCCGAGATAAAACAGCACGGGCATCTCGAAGAGATTTTTCAGGTTGTTGGATGCGGCTGCTGAAGCGGGCAGCAGGCGATGGCTTTCCTGGCGGTCCTTGAGTTTTTCAACGTCGATACGCCGGTTGAGGATTTCCGGTATTCGCCGGGCAAACAGAAAGACCCAGACTCCGAAAGTGAGGAATACCTGCACGAGCAGGGGAATCAGCAAGGGTTTGTAGAACATCTGGATTCCAGGTTGGGCGCAAAGGCGATTCGGGTCAATGTTAGCAGAGGCGCAAGGGTGCGTGTTCAGCGTGCCCGACTGTTGCGCAGATAGCGCTCGGGCATCGTGAACGTCCTTTTTCCGCCCCCCCCGCATGGCCGAAACATCATGACATGCTCCACCAGGGGCTGCATCGGGTTCCACTGCTGCGCCCGCCCGCACAGGGTCATGCCGCCCGCTGTGCGGATCACCACGTTGTGGCTACCGTCGGCGGCCAGCCAGCGGTCGACCACTTCGGTCTCGGTCGGCAGGTAGCTGTCGCTGAACCGGTTGTCCTCGACCGTTATCGAGGGCCTCCAGTTGGCGGGCGGGGGGGGCGGTTTGAACACGCCGAGCCTGCGCGGCGGCGGCTCTGACGGTGCGGGCTTCAGCGCCCGGGCGGATTCGAGCAGCGCATAGGCGCTGGGGGCGCGGGGTGTTTCGGGCTCAATGGCCCCTGGCGATGACCTGGAATGCATGGGGACGACTACCGGCGGCCGTTTGCCGGCGCTGACCGTCACCGGTTCAGGCACGGACAGCTCATTGGCAGGGCTGGCGACCCTGGCGGGTGCGGGACGCAGCAGTGAAACCGCCACGGATACGGGCGTATCCGGATCGGTGAATCGCTGGCTCACGGGCAGCGCCAGTATCGCCACGTGCAACGCGAGCGCGACGCCAAACCAGACCCCGTCACGTCGGCGCAACGTCATCCGATCGACTGTCGAAACCCCTTCCATGGACGGAATTATGCCTTGCCGGGGATTAAGAACCCGTTAACCGTCGCCCGGCTCCGGGCGGCACCCTATTCGCTGTGCTTGGTTTCCTGTCCGAGCATGTGTGGGCAGACCAGCACAACCCCTTCCGAGGTCACGGTGAACCGCTTGGCGTCATCGGCATGATTCTCGCCGATGATCGTTCCGTCGGGAATGACGCAGCGCTTGTCGATTACCGCTCGCGTGATGCGGCAATGCTTGCCGACGCTGACCTGCGGCAGCACCACGGCCTGGATGACCTCGCTGCCCTCGTCCACCGTGACGCTGGAAAACAGCAGCGACTGTTTCACGTAGGCGCCCGAGACGATGCAACCTCCGGACACCATCGAATTGGTGGCCATGCCGATACGGCCTGAGTCGTCGAGTACGAATTTCGCAGGCGGAAGCTGCTCCTGATAGGTCCAGATCGGCCAGTCTTCGTCGTAGAGGTTCAGTTCGGGGTGCACGTAGACCAGTTCGAGGTTGGCCCGAAAATAGGCATCCACCGTGCCCACGTCCCGCCAATAACTTTGTGCTCGTGTTTTGACATCGTGGAAGGGGTAGGCGAAAACGCGTTGCGAATCGATCATCTTGGGGATGATGTCGTGACCGAAGTCGTGTGAGGAGTTCGGGTCGGCTGCGTCGGCCTGCAGGATTTCGATCAGGAATTCACTGTCAAACACGTAAATACCCATCGAGGCCATGGCCGCGTCCGGATTGCCCGGGACCGGTTCCGGGTTGACCGGTTTTTCGCTGAATTTCTTCACACGGTTGTCTGTGTCGATGGACATCACGCCGAACCCCGTCGCCTCGTGCAGAGGGACCTGGATGACGCCCACGGTGACGTCGGCATTATTCTCGGAATGTGCCGCGATCATCGGGCCGTAGTCCATCTTGTAGATGTGATCTCCGGCGAGGATCAGGACATGCTCCGGATTGTGTTCGCGGATCTCGTTGATGTTCTGGTAAATGCTGTCCGCGGTGCCCCGGTACCAGTGCTCACCCACTTGTTGCTGCGCGGGGATGATCTGGATGAACTCGCCGAACTCGCCACGCAGGTAGCCCCAGCCACGATGGATGTGCTGGATCAGCGAGTGAGCCTTGTACTGCGTCAGAATGAAGATCTGGCGGATACCCGAATTCACGCAGTTAGACAGGGGGAAATCGATGATCCGGAACTTGCCGCCGAACGGGGTGGCGGGCTTGGCTCGAATGGCGGTCAGGTCCTCAAGCCGTGAGCCGCGCCCCCCGGCCATGATCATGGCCATCGTGCTTCGTGTCAGGCGGCTTACGAAACGCCCAGATCTTCTCGGAATCATGTGTCGCTCCTGTAGACATACCCTACATTCCTGTACCATCCATCATACGCAGATCGTTATGACATGCCAGTGAAAACGCGGGAAATCCGGGATGAAATCAAGTAAGAATTCTTTTACCTTGACGGCCGATTCGGGGCACGTTAACGACCTCGCTGCCGGCCGCCACGGCGACCCGTTTTCAGTCCTGGGTCGGCATGCCGTGGAGGGGGGCGAAGTCATCCGATGCTTTCAGCCGCGCACGCTCAATCTCTGGATCGAAGACGAGTCCAGGCCGATGGACCGCCTGGCCGGAACGGACCTGTTCGAGTACCGGACCAAGCCGGGTGAGGTACCGTCGCATTACCGCGTGATCCGGGAGATGGACTCTGGCATCAAGTACGATCGCCACGACCCGTACGCTTTCTGGCCCCAGCTCGACATTGGCGAAATGGCAGAGTTCAACTTCGGCCGCCATCGCCACGCCCAGAATGTGCTGGGCGCGAAATGGCACGAAGTCGACGGCGTCCGCGGGACCCTTTTTTCGGTCTGGGCGCCGAACGCCGGACGGGTCAGTGTCGTCGGTGATTTCAACGACTGGGACGGTCGGTTTCACCCGATGCGTTTCCACGCCGACCAGGGCATCTGGGAACTGTTCATTCCCGATATCGACCAGGGCCATTATCGGTTCGAGATCGTGAACGCCAAAAGCGGTGAACTGCTGACCAAGTCAGACCCTTTTGCGCGGGCCAGCGAGTTTCGCCCCGGCACCGCCAGCGTGATCACCGGCCCGCCCGGCCACACCTGGCTGGACGATGCCTGGCAGCGCGCCAAGTCCGCGGGCGGCTGGCACAAACGCCCCATGTCGGTCTACGAGGTGCATGCCGGTTCGTGGCGGCGGAACGAGGACGGTAGTTTCATGGGCTACCGACGCATGGCAGAGGAACTGTGCGCGTACGTCAAGCACCTTGGCTTCACGCACATCGAACTGCTGCCGATCACCGAACATCCGCTGGACGAGTCCTGGGGCTACCAAGCGACGGGTTACTTTTCGCCGACCAGCCGCTTCGGTTCACCGGACGATTTCCGTTATTTCGTGGATCATTTTCACCGCAACGGAATCGGAGTGATTCTCGACTGGGTGCCGGCGCATTTCCCGAGAGACGGCCACGCGCTGGCCAACTTCGACGGCACGGCCCTGTTCGAGTACCACGAGCCGCTCAAGGCGGGCCATCCCGATTGGGGCACGCTGGTGTTCAATTTCGAGCGCAACGAGGTAATCAGCTTCTTGGTATCCAACGCGATTTACTGGCTGCAGGAATTTCACCTGGATGGCCTGCGAGTGGACGCCGTGGCGTCGATGCTGTACCTCAGTTTTTCACGCAAAGAGGGACAGTGGCTGCCGAACCGGTACGGAGGAAATGAAAATCTGGAGGCCGTGGACTTTCTTCGTGCCTTCAACGAGGCCGTCGGCTACGAGTGCCCCGGCTGCGTGACCATGGCGGAGGAGTCCAGTGCCTGGCCCGGGGTTACCCAGCCCACCTCCAGCGGCGGCCTGGGGTTCGGCCTGAAGTGGAACATGGGCTGGATGAACGACACGCTGGAATACTTCGAACGCGAACCGATTCACCGCAAGTATCACCACGACCTGCTGACTTTCGGCCCGATGTACGCGTTCGATGAGAACTTCATGCTGCCCTTGTCTCACGACGAGGTGGTGCACCTGAAGAAATCACTCTTCTCCAAGATGCCCGGCGATGAATGGCAGAAATTCGCCAACCTGAGGCTGTTGCTGAGCTACCAGTGGACCTACCCCGGCAAGCAGTTGCTGTTCATGGGCGGTGAGTTCGCCCAGACCACCGAGTGGAACTGCAAAACGGCGCTGCCGTGGGAGCGCAGCCGCGAAAAGATGCCCGAGGGCATTACCCGGCTGGTCGGCGATCTGAATCACCTGCAGGCCGCACACCCGGCCCTGTACGAGTGGGATGTCGACGGGCGCGGGTTTGAATGGCTCAACGGCGAAGATAGCGCGCAGTCGGTAATCGCCTACCTGCGCCGCAGTGAGTCCGAGGCGCTGGTCGTGGTGCTGAACTTCACGCCGATTCCGCGCTACGGTTACCGGATTCCGATGGCGGAGGAGGGCGCCTACTGGGAGTTGTTCAACTCGGACGGCGGCGCCTTCGGCGGATCCGACATGCTCAACCGCGATCAGCTGCACACCGAGCACCACGGCATGAATGGCCGCCCCTGCAGCCTGGTTCTGGATATCCCCCCGTTGTCGTGCGTGATTCTCAGGAAAGCATAGCCCGATAGGGTCGGGGGCCAATGGAGCCGACCCGGTGTTTAAAGAAACAAGGCTGGCCCGCAGCCTCCATCATCGGGGGGTATCTGGTTGATACTTCAGTCTTCCCCGTGCAGCCAGGGCGCCGCGTGCCAGATCTCGGCATCGTATTGGCGGATGGTGCGGTCGGAGGAAAAATAGCCCATGCCGGCGGTGTTCAGCACGGCCGAGCGGAACCAGCGGTCCTTGTCCCGGTAGGCTGCGCCGACGTCTCGCTGGGCGCGCAGATAGGCGTCAAAATCGGCCGCCAGCATGAAGTAGTCGCCGTGGTACAGGCCGTCCAGCAACGGCGCGTAGCGGCTGCCGTCTCCGTCCGAGAAGTCACCGGCGGCGATTGAGTCCAGAGCGGCTTTGAGTCGTGGGCTGTCCTCGATGACGGCGGCCGGGTCATAACCCTCGGCCCGGCGGGCGGCCACCTGGTCCGCGGTCATGCCGAAGATGAAAATATTCTCATCGCCGACCTGCTGCATGATTTCGACATTGGCGCCGTCGAGCGTCCCGATGGTCAGGGCGCCGTTCAAGGACAGTTTCATGTTGCCCGTTCCGGAGGCCTCCATTCCGGCGGTCGAAATCTGCTCGGAGAGGTCGGCGCCGGGAATGATGATTTCCGCACGGCTGACGTTGTAATTGGGTATGAATACCACTTTCAGGCGGTCACCAATAACAGGATCATTATTAACTTTATATGCTATATCGTTGATAAGTTTAATTATAAGTTTGGCCGTGATGTAACTCGGAGCAGCCTTACCGCTGATGATTTTGACCAGCGGTAGCCAATCGGCATCGGGATTGGCCAGGATGGCCTGGTAGCGCGCAATCGTCTGCAGCGCATTCATCAATTGGCGCTTGTACTCGTGTATGCGCTTGATCTGGACATCGAAAAGGGCGTCCGGATCCACGACGATACCGGTGTGTTTTTGGATGTACCCGGCCAGTGAGCCCTTGTTGCCTCGCTTGGCCGCGGCAAAACCATCGCGAAAAGCCGCGTCATCGGCGTACGGTCTGAGATCTGCGAGCCGGTCCAACTCGCCTACCCAGCGGTCGCCGATGGTCTCGGTAATCAGCCCGGATAGCGCAGGATTGCAGTTGTAAAGCCAGCGGCGCGGCGTGACGCCGTTGGTCATATTGACGATGCGGCCGGGGTAAATCTGATGGAGTTCGTTGAACACCGTTTTCGCCATCAACTCGGTGTGCAGTTCCGACACGCCGTTGACCTTGTTGGCGCCGATGAATGCGAGGTTGCCCATGCGCACGGAGCCGCCGTTACCGTCGTCCCTGTCGATGGCCTGCACGGTCTCGGGCTGCACCTCGGGGCTTGCCGTACGGACTTCGTCCACAAAGAACGAATCGATCTGCTCGATGATCTGCAGATGGCGGGGCAAGCAGTTGCCAAACAAGTCCAGCGGCCAGCGCTCCAGGGCTTCGGGCAGCAGAGTGTGGTTGGTGTAGGAAATGCAGCCCCGGGTGATATCGAACGCCTGTCTCAGTTCCATGCCGTGCCCATCGACCAGCAAGCGCATCAGTTCCGGCACCGCCACCGCGGGATGCGTGTCGTTGAGCTGGATGGATACGTGGCTCGACAGATCGTTCAGATCGTCGTGGGTGAGAAGGTAGCGCCGCACCAGGTCCTGCAGCGATGCGGACGTGAAAAAGAACTCCTGCTTGAGCCGGAGTTCGCGGCCCTGTGGCGTCGAATCGTCCGGATACAGAACCCGCGAGAGCGTTTCCGCCAACACCTCGTGGTGCGCGGCGGCGAGGAACTTGCCCTCGTTGAACTGGGAAAGATCGAATGTCTGGTGCGGCTTGGCGGACCAGAGGCGCAGGGTATTGACGTGCCTCGTGTTCCAGCCGGGTATCGCGGTGTCGTTGCCGATCGCCTCGACCTGTTCGACGGGGTGCCAAATGCAAGATGCACCGAGCCCGTCTTCCACGTGCCCGCCGAAGGGGATCAGGTAGCGTGATTCGAGGCGGCTTAGGGACCAGGGGTCGTCCCCCTGGATCAGCCATTCCTCGGCTTCCTCGATCTGCCAGCCCTCGTGGATGTGCTGCCGGAACAATCCGTGTTCGTAGCGGATACCGTAGCCGTAGGCGGCGATTCCCAGCGTGGACATCGAATCCATGAAGCAGGCGGCGAGGCGGCCCAGGCCACCATTGCCGAGCGCGGCGTCCGGCTCCTCGACGATAATCTCGTCCAGGTCGATACCCATGTCTGCGAGCGCGTCACGCGCCAGGTCGGTCATGTGGAGGTTCAACAGCGTATCGCGCAGAAGCCGGCCGATCAGGAACTCCATAGACAGGTAGTAGACGCGTTTCACATCCGTGTCGTAGATGCGCTTGGTCGTCTCCATCCAACGGTCCATGACGAACTGACGAATGGCCAGGGTGAGGGCAACGCACCAGTCGCGCGGCACGGCGAATTCCGGGTCTTTGCCCACGGAATACACTAACCGTTTCAGTATCTTGCGTTTAAGATCTTCTTTGGCGAGAACGCTGTTCATTGATCAGTCCTGCAGCATCACACCCTTCAGCACGATGTCTGTGTAGCTCACGAGGCCGACGATCTTACCATCTTCAATCACCGGTGCACGCGACAATCCAAAGCGGTCAAACAGCTTGGTGCAGTAACGCACGTCCATCTCCGGGTCGACGCCCAGGACCGGTTTCGACATGATCTCGTACATATTGACCCGGTCCGGCGAGAGATCCGGCGCCAGAACGCGCTTGGCCACGTCGCGGAACATCACCACGCCGTACTCGTCGTCTTCGTAACGCTTGTCGACGATCAGCGTCCGGGTCTCCGGGTATTTCATGGCGCGAATTGCATTTGACACGGTGTCCATGCCGTCGACGATGTCGAGTTCCTTCTTCATGACTTCGCGTACGCGAACGATGGGTTTTTTGGGTTTCACAGGATGTCCTCCACGGTTTCGGTCAGCGCGCTGATCTGGTGCCGAACACCGATCGCGTCCTCGACGTCGATTTGAAAAGTGATGCCCGTGCCGGGCGTTTCGTCGAATTGTCCGACCTCGGCGATCCGTTCGAGCACGTGCCGGCTCAGGTGTTCCTCCACCAGCATCAGGACCACGTCCACCTGGTTGCCGATGCTCAGGCCCATGAACGTCTTGGCCGGGCTGAGCCCCTCGCCACGTGCCTGGTTGAGAACCGTGGCGCCGGTGGCGCCCTCGTCGCGTGACGCGGCCAGGATTTCTTCGGTGTGGTGGTCCTCGACCATGGCGATAATAAGTTTGAAATGCATGCTTTATCCTCTCTTCAGGATGAATTTTCCGAGTTCTTTCGACGGCTTCGTTGGGTGCGCCATTCGCTGATTTGGGCGTAGGCCATTACCGAGATCATCGGGAACAGGCTGGCAAAGGCGATCAGGCCGAATCCGTCCAGCAAGGCGCTGCGCCCAGGGATGGTTTCGGCCAGCCCCAGCCCCAGGGCCGCAACCAGGGGAACGGTGACCGTCGATGTCGTGACGCCGCCGGAATCGTAGGCCAGGGGGATGATGGCACGGGGCGCGCGCAGGGTTTGCACGATGACCACCACGTAGCCGGTGATGATGTACCAGTGCAGCGGCGTGCCGGTAACGATGCGGAACGTTCCGAGGGCGACGCCCAGGGCGACGCCTACCGCGACGGCGAAGCGCAAACCGTTGACCGTGATCGTGCCACCGGATACCTGGTTGGCCTTGATCGAAACGGCGATCAAGGCGGGCTCGGCCACCGTGGTCGCGAAGCCGATCGCGGCGGCAAATATGTAGACCCAGAGGTAGTCGCTCCAGGTGAATGCGGTGATGGCTTCGACCCCTTCGCCCAGGATGAACGAGGGCAGCGTCAATTGTTCGGCCATCAACCGTCCCAGCGGGAACAGCGCTAATTCCAGGCCTTGCAGGAACAGCGCCAGGCCAAACAGCACAAGGATCAGGCCGAAGATGACCCGGCCCGGGTGGTGAATTGGGCGACGCAGGATGAAGACCTGGAAACCGATCAGAATGGCCGCGATCGGCAGAACGTCGATCAGCATGCCCAGCACGGTTTCGCCAAAAATGATCAATGCATCCATCGGGCCGCCTCAGAACAACATGCCGTAGCCCATGACGAAAATCATGGGGGTGAGGGACGCGAACGCGATCAACCCGAAACCGTCGATCAGCGGATCTCGGCCGCGAATACTGCTCGCCAGGCCGATGCCCAGGGCGGCGACCAGGGGAACGGTGACCGTGGACGTTGTGACGCCGCCGGAGTCATAAGCGATGCCGATGATTTCCTTCGGCGCGAAGCCCGTCATGACCACGACGCCGATATAGCCGCCGATGATCAGGTACTGAACCGGCCAGCCTTTCAGAATGCGGATGACGCCGACCAGCAGTGCGAACCCAACGGCCAGCGCGACGACCAGGCGCAGGCCGGTGGCATACCGTTGGCGCGCCTCTTCGACGTCGGCGATGACGCCACCGGAAGCTGCTATTTCAGAGGCCTCCTGGGCGATGGCGATCAGGGCCGGTTCGGCCACGGTGGTGCCAAAGCCGAGGGTGAAAGCGAACAGCAGCAGCAGCCACAGGTTGCCTTTGCGAACGAAGCTGTAGGCCATTTCTTCGCCCAGCGGAAAAAGGGCCAGCTGCAGGCCCTGCACGAACAGGCTCAGGCCGACCAGTACCATCACGCCGCCGGCCAGTATTTGGCCAAGGTCGGGGACCGGTTGTCGCAACACCACCAACTGGAAAAAACTGATCACCAGGATGATGGGCAGAAGATCCTTGAAGCTTGCCAGCAGCGAGCGAAGGAACTGTTTGAGGACGGCAATCACGGGGCAGCCATCCTCGGTTGCGAGCCGTTTTCCAGCTCAGCAGCGCCGTCCCAGAGGGTATACAGCTTCGGGTCGGCAAGTATCGGTTTCAGCGCCTTTGCCAGGATGCCCGCCCAGTAGCGGGCGCCTTGATGCGTCGCCACCAGGTCCTGCCGAACTTCGAAGCCCACGTGCGGCAGCCCGTTGGCCTCGGCGTGGAAATCGATCGTGAAATCGTGCGGGTGGCGACCCGAATACGGCTCGTTGTCGCCGATGCAGACCTCAGCCTGCGCATTGAAATGTTGCAACAGGGCAACCGGGATGCGCGGATCCTTGTCCCACATCACCCCCACGTGCCAGGGGCGAACGATGCGGTCGAAGACCGGCGAGCAGGTGTGCACCGCGATCATGGCCGGCACGATGCCTTGGTTACGGAAGGTATCGAGACGCGCGTCGATGGCGTCGTGGTACGGCCAGAAAAACGACTCGAAACGCTGCCGGCGCTGGTCCGCGGTCAGGTCCATGTTGCCGGGAACCGCGATGCCGTCGCTGATGTCCGGAATCACGCCCTTGTCGTCCGGTCGTCGGTTGGGATCGGCGACCAGGCGTGAAAAACCGGCCAGTACGGCCGGCGCGTCGAGCTCGTCGGCCAGGCAACGCACCAGTTCGTCCACGCCGATGTCCCAGGCAACGTGTTTGTCCAGCACCCAGTCGGCGAGGCCCAGCTGCCTGAGAGCCGCCGGGAAGAACGGGCTGGCGTGGTCAGCCACCAGCAGCACCGGCGCTCGACCATGATCGTTGTAGGTCATGTAAGGCGGGGGGTCACCCGGCCCGATCAGCGAATCGGCAGGGTCGATCTCCGGAAAAGTCTGGTAGTGCTCGTGGCCGGGGAATCGGGTTCTGTTCAAGGTCTACGGCCTGTTCACGCTAACTGACGTGGTCTTGGTTTTCCAGGGCCGCTTCTAGCGCATCGCAGACTGATTCGAGCACCGCGATGCGGCCGTAGTGCTTGCTCTCGTTCTCAACCAGCACCCAGGGTGAGTTCTTGACCGAGGTCTGCTGGATCATCTCGTGGGCGGCGACGTTGTATTCGTCCCATTTCTCGCGGTTTCGCCAGTCCTCGTCCTGCAGCTTCCAGCGCTTGTGAGGCGTCACTTCGCGTGACTTGAAGCGGGCGAGTTGTTCGTCCTTGCTGATCTGCAGCCAGAACTTCAACAGAACGAGACCGTCGTCGATCAGCTGGTCTTCGAAATCGTTGATCTCGGCGAAGGCCCTGCGCCACTCGTCGTCGCCGGCGAAGCCTTCGATGCGTTCCACCAGCACCCGTCCGTACCAGCTGCGGTCGAAAATGGTCATTCGGCCGGCCATCGGGATGCAGTTCCAGAAGCGCCAGAGGTAGTGGTGCGCGCGCTCGGTCTCGGTCGGCGCGGCAAAGGGGTAGACCTTGTAATAGCGCGCGTCCAGGGCCTCGGTAATCTGGCGAATCGTGCCTCCCTTGCCGGCTGCGTCGGGGCCTTCGAACACCAGTATCGTCGAGCGCCCCCGCTTGATCATCTCACCGTGAAGCGCCGCCAGGCGGGCTTGGCCCTGTACTAATTTGTTGCGGTACGTGGACTTGCTGACCGTCTTGGAAAAATCGAGTTTGTCGAGGATGGTCTTCGGCAGGTTGAGCCCCTCCGCTTCCTGCTCCTCGGTCTTCTCTTCCAGCTTGGCGCGCATCTCGGACAGGTACTTCTGACGGATTTCCTCGCTGACCATGTGTCGTTCGAGGTTTTCCTGGACCAACTCTCCTACCCGCAGGGCGCGGTAGCGCTTGTCGCCGCCCTCCACGATTTCCCAGGGGGCATGCCCGGTATTGGTTTGCATGACGATCAGTTCGGCCGCCTCGATGAACTGGTCGTACATTTCGTAGTGCTTCCAGTCGATTTCGGACATGCGCCAGCTGCGCAGCGGGTCCTTTTCCAGTTTTTCCAGCCGCTTTCTCTGGGCCTCCTTGCTGATGTGCATCCAGAACTTGAGGACCATCGTGCCGTCATCGGCCAGTGTTTTCTCGAACGTGTTGATGTGGTCCAGCTGGTGTCTAAATTGGCTGAGGTCGATGTTGCCGTACACGTAATCGAGCAGCGGGCGGGAGTATCGGCCGCTGAGGTGGATGCCGATCTGGCCCTTGGGCGGCATGAAGCGCCAGAACTTCCAGAACCGGGGGCGCCCCGATTCCTCGTCGGTTGGCTTATCGTAGGCGTGCGTGAGAATCCAGCGCGCGTCCATCCACTTGTTCAAAAGGTTGGTCGATGTGCCCTTGCCGGCACCTCGAACGCCGGCGAAATCGATCAGCACCGAATAATCGCCTTGTTTGAGCAATTGCTGCTGTAAGGCGAGCAGGTTGGTCCTGAGAACCAGTTCCTGATCTTTGAATTCTTTTTTAAGGACTTTTTGACCCAGTTCCGCTGTTTGGAACATCGTTCTTCCTGCGATTCCTCAACGGCGCAAAAGATAACACATTCGGGCCCGAAACCTGATGATTTGGCGGCTTCGATTCCGAAAAGCGCGAGGCTGCCCGGGGAGCGCGTGTCGGTTGCCTGTGCGCGCGCCGCCGACTTTCGCCAGCTGCGGCAGGAGGGAGGCAAGCCTTCTTGTTGGTACAATGCGTGTCCAGTGAAGGGCCGGGGCGAGCTAAAAATCCATGAAAACCATCGTCGTCAATGACAAAGACCAAACGAAAATACCGTTTCTGCGGGGAATCCTGGTGCGCAGTCTGCTCGATGCCGGGCTGGAGTTCGACGACGCGCACAGCCTGGCAACGGAACTCAGGGAGGAACTGGACGACACGGAGGAAATCTCGGCCAGCGAAGTCCGTGAAAGAATCTCCGCCCTGCTCGAATCGCGGGGTCATCTGGGCGCGGTCGACCCCTACGGACTGCCGCTTACCAGCACGATGCGCATCGAGGTCAACAGCCGCAAGGGCAACAAGAGCGCATTTTCTCGCAGCCGGCACGAGCGGTTCTTGCAGGCCAGTGGCATGAAAGCTGAGAAGGCGGAACAGGTCACCGATGCCATTTACGAGCGCTTGCTGGTGGATGGCGTGACCACGGTCACCACCCGCCAGCTGGGCTACGTGACCTACCTGTATCTTCGCCAGGAAGTCTCGAAGAAGATGGCGCGGAGATTCCTGATCTGGTCCGAGTACCGACAGAGCTCGCGTTCGCTGATGCTCTTGATTTGCGGCGCCGTGGGTAGCGGAAAAAGCACGGTCGCCACCGAGGTGGCCCACGTGCTGGACATCGTGCGCATCCAGTCCACCGACATGCTGCGCGAGGTGATGCGAATGATGATTCCCGATCGCTTGCTGCCGATGTTGCACACATCTTCTTTCGAAGCCTGGAAGGCCCTGCCCATCCGCGATGCCCGTGAGCGGGATCCGGACCAGCTGGTGGCCGACGGCTTTCGAAGCCAATCCGACTTGCTGGCGGTCGCCTGCGAGGCCGTTTTGCAGCGCGCGTTCGAGGAATCGGTTCCGGTGATCCTGGAGGGTGTGCATGCCCATCCCGAGTTACTCGAACGCCTGCCGGATGACCCCAGGCCGATCGCCGTGCATACCACGCTGGCCGTGTTGAAAGCCAAGGAACTCAAGTCCCGGCTCAAGGGGCGGGGCAAGGAGGTGCCGGCACGCCGGGCCAAGCGCTATCTGAACAAGTTCGATGCGATCTGGAGCCTGCAGTCTTTCCTGCTGTCTGAAGCCGATCGCTACGATGCGGCCATCATCACCAACCACGACAAAGAAAAAGCCGTGCAGCAGGTAATCCTGCAGGTCATCGTGGAGTTGTCCAAGCATTTCGACTCCAGCCCCCGTGAGGTATTCGGTGCCGTCGTGGATCGGGTTGGTGGCGAGGCCGTCGACGATTCGTGGCAGCAGGCCGTGACCCGACTGGCGACGGAATGAAGGGCGATCGAGACCGCAAGAGGCATCGCCGTTGCGTCGTCCTGATTCTCGACGGGCTGGGTGACCAGCCCATCCCGGCGCTGGGGCAACAAACGCCCCTGGAGGCTGCACGAACGCCACGGCTGGACCGTCTTGCCTCGGCAGGGCGGTGTGGGCTGGTCGACCCGATTGCCCGCGGGGTCGTTCCCAACACGCACACCGGTGTGGGCATTCTGTTTGGCCTGCGGCCGCGCCAAAGGAAATTGCTCAAGCGCGGCCCGGTGGAGGCCGCCGGGGCAGGGCTCAACCTCGAACCCGGGGACGTTGCTTTTCGGGCCAACCTGGCGACCCTCGAGAGGGCAGGGGACGGCTTCCGGGTGCGCGACCGGCGCGCGGGGCGTGTCATTGGCGACGCGCCTGAGTTTGCCAAGGCCATCGAAGAGGTCGCCCTGGGCAACGGCGTTACTGCGCGTTTCCGGACCACCGATCAGCACCGCGGAGCGCTGGTGTTTAGCGGGCCCGGTCTCGGCGCCGCGCTTTCGGATACCGACCCCGGTGACGGATCGATGCCGACCGCCCTCAAACCCTGCGAGCCTCTGCACCCCGGCTCGGCCGCAACCGCTGAACTGGTCAATCAATACGTGCAGGAGGCTCATGAGATACTCGCTCGCCATCCGCTGAATTCAAAGCGGGAAGCCGATGGAAAACTCCCGGTTACCGGGGTGATTACAAGAGGCGCCGGGGCCTGGTTCGACCTGGACAGCGTCCTCGACGAGCGGCAAATCCCGGCGGCTCTGGTGGTGGGCTGTAACACGGTGGCAGGCCTGGGCAGGGTATTCGGACTCCATATCGTCCGCCAACCGGGGTTCACGGCCGACGCGAGCACCGCTCTAAAGGGCAAATTGAAAGCGGCCCGGGACACCTTGGCAGATTTCCCATTGGTCTACGTGCACATCAAGGCCACCGACCTCTTTTCGCATGATTTTCAGCCCGAAGGCAAACGAGATTTCATCGAACGCCTGGACCGTGCTTTGGTCGTGCTGGAAGACTCGGGGGCCGCGATTGCGCTGGCGTCCGATCACACGACCGACAGCAATACCGGCGCCCACACGTCCGACCCGGTGCCGGTCCTGCTGTGTGCGCCGGACACATTCGATGCCCGGGACGGCGGGGATCCGCCCAATTTCGGTGAGACCGCCTGCCGGTCCGGCTCTCTGGGCCGGCTCGACGGCCACGGTTTCCTGCTGGAAATCCTGCGCTATCTGGATTCCTGACCGGCCGCCTTTTCAGCGAGGTATTGGCCGTACTGGCTGATGTACTTGGTTGCGTCGTCCGGTGAGATGACCACCGCGGTGCCGTTGTTCGTGGCACCGGTTACCCTCGCCGCGTGCAGTAACGCGCCGGTCGTCGGCCCCACCATCAGACCCTCGGAACGGGCCGCCTCGATGGCCGCGTCAAAAGCCTCGTGGTCTTCGACCTCGATGATGTCGTCGAGCAGCGAGTAATCGAGAATCTTGGGTTTGTGCTCGTCGGGAAGGTTCGAGATTTTCTTGATGCCGGACAGGCGGTGGTTGCGCGAAGCCGGCTCGATGCCGATGATTTTCACCTTCGGGTTGCGCTCCTTGAGGTAACGGCCGACACCCGTGATGGTGCCGCAGGTGCCGAAAGCCGCGAAGAAATACTCGACCTCGCCGCCGGTCTGGTTCCAGATTTCGGGGCCGGTCGTGCGATAGTGCGCCTCCACGTTGAGCTCGTTCTCGTATTGGTTGGGGCTGACGTATCGCCCGTTGTAGGCCTCGCTCTCCACCAGGCTCTTGACCACGCCGCGTGCGCCCTCGGTGGGAAACAGCGGGCACAGCTCGTCTTCGACTTCCAACAGCTCGGCACCCAAAAAACGCAGCAAGGCCTTTTTTTCCTCGGGTGTGCCTTCGGGAAGGGCCAGTTCGATTGGCATCCCCCGGGCGTTGGCCAGCGCAGCCAGCGCGATGCCCGTGTTGCCGGCCGTGGGCTCGGCCAACACCTGGCCTTCCTCGAGCTCCAGTCCGTTGAGGAGGAACAGCGCGGTCCGGTCCTTGATCGATCCGAACGGGTTATTCCGCTCCAGCTTGACGAACAACTCATACTGCTTGTGGGGGTTGAAGCGTCGGCTAATCCGGATCATCGGAGTAGGATTCTCGGGGTCCGCCACGAGTTCCGTGACGTTCTCGTACACGCGTTTCGGGGGTCCGTCTTCCGGTCGCGAGGCGACGTCCAACACTTCGGCTTTTTCCGATGGGTTCATTGAATGGCTCTCCAGTATGTGACAGGAGACCGAGTGGAACGTTGAAATCTTCCGCCGGGTTCCTGTCTTTATGGGTCCCTTGTATCGTGCGATTGTTGCGGCTGTCAACGGTTTGTGTATGCTCCGATGGAGGGGGAGGGAGCCATACGATGAACAAAAAGCCGATCCGCACCAACTCGATTCTCGAAGACGTCCGGTACGAAATCCGTGGTGAACTGGCGCACCGCGCCCACGAAATGGAGCGCCAGGGTTACGAAATCATTTCGCTGAACATCGGCAATCCCGGTCTTTTCGGTTACCGCACACCCGAAACGATGCGGCTGGCGATGATAGAGAACCTCGGGCAGAGCGAGGCCTATTGCCACCAGAAGGGCATTTTTCCTGCGCGCGAGGCGGTGGTCATGCAACAGCAGGACCGCGGCGTGATGGACGTCAGCGCGGATCACGTGTTCATGGGCAATGGCGTCAGCGAATGCATAGATCTGGTTTTGCGCGCCCTGCTCAACAGCGGCGACGAAATCTTGCTGCCGAGCCCGGACTACCCGCTGTGGAGCGCCTCGGTGTCGCTGAACCACGGCACACCCGTCTATTATGGCTGCCGACCCGATCGCGGTTTTCTGCCGGACCCGGACGAGATTCAAGCCCTCGTGACCCCCCGCACGCGCGGTATCGTGTTGATCAACCCCAATAACCCGACCGGCGCCGTCTATCCGCGCGAGTTGCTGGCAGCGCTCGTGGCCATCGCGGAGGAAAACCAGCTGATCGTGTTTGCCGATGAAATCTACGACCAGATGCTGTTCGACGGGGTAGAGCACGTACCGCTGGCTACTTTGGTGCACGACACGCTGTGCGCTACCTTCAACGGATTGTCGAAAATCTACCGGGCCTGCGGCTACCGCGTGGGCTGGGTTTCATTCAACGGAGACCGGGAGCATGCGGCCGATTACCTGCACGCCGTGGAATTGCTCGCTTCCCTGCGCCTGTGCGCCAATGTTCCGGGGCAATGGGCCGTGCAGACCGCACTTGGCGGTCACCAGAGTATTGCCCAGCTGACCGCGCCCGGTGGGCGGCTTTACCAGTCCCGGCAGGCCATCATCGACGGTGTCGAGGCCAGCGATTTCCTCGAGCTACAGCGCCCCGAGGGCGCGATGTATGCATTTCCCAAGGTGAACGCCGACCACTTCCCCGATTTCGACGACCAGGCATTCGCCCTGGAGTTGCTGGAGAAACAACACGTGTTGATTGCTCCCGGCAGCAGTTTCAATGTGCCGTACCGGGATCACTTCAGGTTGACCACGTTGCCCGACAACCGCACCATCGCCGCGGTCTTCGAGCGAATGGAGCACGTTTTGGAATCGTTCACAGCCTGAAGGTTGACGGCGCGGTTTCGTCGGACACCGCAGACACGCCAGTCATTCTCGGTACGTCAGTCCCCAGCCGCCCCGCTACTGCGCGGTGGGCTCCGGGATTTTTCCGGGCAGTATCAAGGTGCCGGTGTCCACCCATTCGGGCGCGAGTCGCAACGCGCGATCGAGGGCCTCGCGGGCCCGTTGTGTTTCACCTTCCTGGTAACGCAACTGGGCGAGCGTGTAGTGAAAACGGTACTCGTCGTCCTCGAGTCGAATCGCGCGCTTGGCGTAGTTTATGGCTTCTTCCAGATCGCGCTCGGCGAATGCTGTCTCGGCCAGGTAATGCAGGTAATACGGGTTGCGGCGGCGGTTCTTCTCGACCTTCGCCTGGATGGCCTCTGCCTTCTCAAAGTCGCCGTCCTCGTCGTAAATCGTGTAGAGGTTATTGAGCGCGACCGAGTGACGCCCGTCCAGGGCAAGCGCCGTTTCGTAGGCCAACACGGCATCATCGGTCTGCCCGTTACGGCGGTAGACCACGCCCAGGTTGGACCAGACGAAGGCCAGCCCGGGCCGGGTTTGCTCGGCTTTGCGCAGATAGGCATAGGCTTTTGACAGGTCGTTGACGACCAGGGACTGTGCGCCGAGATTGTTGTAGTACTGGGCTTTTGCTTCCTCGTCGGAAATTCGACGGTGTCGCTCGTCCGGGCGCGGGGTTCGGCCGCTGACATCGACGATGTACTCGCGGTTTCGGTCAGAAGTCGCGGCGTTCACGTGCATGCTCACCAACAGGGTCTCGTCGAGACTGTTCCACTCCGGTTCAATTTCCACCTCGCGGTACCATGCCCGCATGCCGGCTTCGCGGGCCATGGCGATGACCATGTTGGAAAACGTCAGGCAATTACCGCGCCGGGCCCGGAAGGCATCGCTCGCGGTCAGTGTGATGTGGGGGTCGTACTGAAAGTCGAACACGTTACGGTCAAGCATTGCCCAGGCCAGCCGCCACGAACGGTTGTCGTCGCCACCGAGGCCCCCCAGGTGCGTGTCGACGAATTGTTTCATCTCGTCGGACAACTCAAGCGGATCGACATCGTCGATCGTGTAGGGTGGATGGCCGACCAACGGCGGAACGCGCGGTGTCTCGATGGCGGGCCGGTTGGCACAGGCCGAGAGCATCGAGGCCAGCACCAGCAGCGCCAACAGGGAGGGTCTCAGCCTGTGCTTACGGAAGATCATGTCACTATTCGAGCCCGGTGCGGTCCGCGAGTTCCATAATAACGCGTCGGAGGGTCGATAAATTGCGGTCAACGGTGGTTTTCAGAATCCGGATCGGCGAAACTTGGGGATCAGGAAAAGCAATGTTCCAGGCCTCGTAATTCCCTCTGAGAGGAGCCCGATGAAACCCGTTGATAAACCGAAAAATTCCAATTTTTCTTCAGGTCCGTGCCGGAAACGGCCCGGCTACGATGTGAAGGCGCTCGACGTGGAGACTTTGGGGCGGTCCCATCGTTCGGCCCTTGGCAAAAGCGTGCTCGCGCGGGTCTGTGACGAGACGGCCGGACTTTTGGGCTTGCCCGAGGGCTACCGGGTCGGCGTGGTTCCGGCCTCCGACACCGGAGCGGTCGAGATGGCGATGTGGTCCCTGCTGGGTCCACGGCCGGTCGACGTGTTTGCCTGGGAATCGTTTGGAAAAGGGTGGCTGGTCGACGTGACCCAGCAGTTAAAACTGGACGAGGTCAACGCCTATACCGCCGATTACGGCCGGTTGCCCGACCTGGGCCAGGCCAACCCCGCGCATGACATCGTATTCACCTGGAACGGGACGACCTCCGGTGTCAAGGTGCCCGACGGCGACTGGATCAGCGACGCGCGCGAGGGCTTGACGATATGCGATGCGACCTCAGCCGTGTTCGCGATGGAATTGCCCTGGGAAAAACTCGACGTGACGACCTACAGTTGGCAGAAAGTCCTGGGCGGGGAAGGCGCGCACGGTATGCTGATCCTCAGCCCGCGGGCGGTGGAACGCCTGGAAACTTACGATCCGCCGCGCCCGCTGCCGAAAATCTTCCGCCTGACCAAAGGCGGCAAGCTGATCGAAGGCGTATTCCGCGGCGCCACCATCAACACGCCGTCCATGCTGTGCGTGGCCGACTACCTGGACGCCCTCGGCTGGGTGCGGGAAGTCGGCGGGGTTCCAGGCATGGTCGCGCGTTCCGAGAAGAGCCTGGCCATCATCAGCGATTTTGCCGAAGCCAACGACTGGATTCGTTTCCTGGCCTCGAACCCGGACGAGCGTTCCAGCACCAGCGTCTGCCTGGCGGTCGACCTGCCGGCGGACAAGGTCAAGGAGATGGTCGCACTGCTGGCGTCGGAAGCGGTGGCTTACGACATCGGCGCCTACCGCGATGCACCCTCGGGGCTGCGCATCTGGTGCGGCTCTACCGTCGATCCTGAAGACGTCGCGGCCTTGATGCCCTGGATTAAGTGGGCCTATGAATCCGTTAAAACCGAGTAATCCAACCATGTTCAAAATTCAAACCTACAACCAGATTTCCGATATCGGCCTCGGTCGACTGCCGCTCGAACACTACCAGGTGGGCCCCGACATCGAAGAGCCACACGCCCTGATCCTGCGCAGCCACAAACTGCACGACGAGGTCATTCCGGACTCGGTGCTGGCCGTCGCCCGCGCCGGGGCCGGCGTCAACAACATTCCCGTCGATGATTACACCCAGCGCGGAATCGTGGTGTTCAACACGCCGGGCGCCAATGCAAATGCGGTCAAGGAAATCGTCACGGCGGCCCTGCTGCTGTCCTCGCGGGGCCTTCTGCAGGGCATGAATCGCGTTCAGGAGATGACCGATATCGATGAACCCGAGGTCATGGCCAAGCAGATGGAAAAGGAAAAGAAGGCGTTTGGCGGCAGCGAAATTGCGGGCCGCACGCTGGGCGTGATCGGGCTGGGTGCGATCGGGTCGCTGGTGGCGAATTCGGCACTGGATCTCGGCATGAACGTGGTCGGTTTCGATCCGGCCCTGTCGGTGGAGGGCGCCTGGCGATTGTCCAGCCGCGTTGAGCGCATGGAAAGCCTCGAGGCCCTGCTCAAAGTCGCCGATTTCATCACCTTGCATGTGCCCGCCGTCGAAGCCACGCATCACCTGATCGATGCCACGGCGCTGTCGCGGTTCAAGCCGGGCGCGAAGTTGCTCAATTTCGCCCGGGCCTCCATCGTCGACGCCGAAGCGGTCGTGGCCGCCCTCGAGGACGGGCGGCTGAGCGGACACATCACCGATTTTCCGATCCCGGCGATGTTGGGCCGCCAGGACTGCCTCGTCTTCCCGCACCTGGGGGCCAGCACGGCGGAAGCCGAGGAGAACTGCTCTGTGATGGCAGCCGAGCAGCTCAAGGATTTTCTGGAGAACGGCAACATCCACAACTCGGTGAACTACCCGCGCACGCGGATGGCCCGGGAGGGAGGTTTCCGCATCACGTTTTCCAACGACAACGTGCCCCGGGTGCTCGGCTCGGTGCTGTCGGTGTTGGCTGACCACGACTACAACGTTTGCGACATGGTCAACAAGAGCCTGCACAACGTGGCGTACAACATCATCGACGTGGAAAGCGAGCCGACCCCCGACATCGTCGAGGCCATCGCGGCCGTGGAGGGGGTGAAGCACGTTCGCGTCCTATAGCCCCCGGTTATGTGTTCATTCGGATGGCGGTATAACTTATTAAAAAATAGAGAAAATTTGTTTACAAAGCCGTTGGCTTGCGAAACACTGTAGCGGTCAGAATACGGTAAGCTTCAAACTGAGGAGTAGCTATGAAGAACCGAGTTCGTCGAATCCTTCTTGCCCTGGTCCTATGCGTCGCTGTCTCTGGCGCGGCACTGGCGGACGGGGTCGTGCTCACGCCATTTGGCCAAAGCCCGGACGCTATGATGGTTCGGGTGGTGTTAAAGAAGCTGGGTGTCGACGGGCGCCTGGACAAGCTGCTCGAAGCGGACGGCCTGCAGGGTGAGCAGGTGTTGATCACCGTTGTGGCAGGCAGTTCCAAGGGATTGGGCGAGGCCGGCATCGACAAGGATGCCGAAATTGCCCGCATGAATTCCGTCGTGGCGGCGGCCAGGCAAGCCGGCATGAAAACGCTGGTGATGCACATCGGCGGCAAAGGCCGCCGCGGCACGTTGACCGACCTGTTCATCGTCGAGGCGGTGCCGATGGCGGACAAGCTGCTGGTTGTCGAAGGGGGCGATTTCGATGGCCTGTTCACTCGCCTGGCCCAGGAGGCCGATGTTGAAATGATTCCGGCGCCTTCAGTCCGCGAGACGTCCGGGCCGTTGGAAGCTATTCTGACCGAGTGGGGTGTTCTGCCCTGATTTTCAACGGCGCCGTGTCCGCTGACGCGGCGCCCTCAAAAGCGGAGGCCCGGCGCATGAAGTCCCCTGCCAAGCGGTTTCTTCCGATTCTTCTCTCGCTCGCGCTGGTCCCGGCCGCGCATGGCGTGACCGTCTCACCCGTCCTGCAATCGCGCGAGGGCATGGTCACCGCGGCCAACCCGCTGGCCGCCGAAGCCGGCGCGGAAATCCTCGAGCAGGGTGGCAACGCCGTCGATGCGGCCATCGCGGTCAGCCTGGCGCTTGGTGTTGTGGAGCCCTATGCATCCGGTCTGGGTGGCGAAGGTTACCTGGTGGCGGTGATGGCGGACGGTCGCGAGACCGCCATCGATTTCCGCAGCACGGCGCCGGCCCTCGCGACCTACGAAAATCTGGCGAAGGCGGGAAAACTGCGCGATCTTCGCTACACGCCCAAGGCATTCTGCGTGGCCGGCGTGCCTGCCGGGATCGGCAAGGCGTTGACGATGGGGTCCCTTCCGCTTGAAAAGCTGGCGGCGCCCGCCATCCGTCTGGCGGAGGACGGGTTCGTGGTCAATGAAACCTTCTCCGCGGTGACGATGGACCGCTGGGAAGTGCTGTACGAGAACGCGCCGGAGTTCCTCAACGACGGCATGCCCTGGAGCGCTGGAGAAACGTTTCGCAACCCGGCCCTGGCACACACACTCAAGCGCATGGCGGCGGGGGGTGTCCGGGTATTTTACGAAGGCGAACTGGCCAACAGCCTGGACCGCTTCATGCGCCAGAACGGCGGCTGGACCCGCAAGTCCGACCTGGAGGCCTACCGCGCGCTGGTGCGTGAACCGGTCAAAGGCCACTATCGCGGTTACGAGCTCAGCGTGCCCGGAAGCCCGGTGGGCGGGCCCCGAATACTTGCAACGCTCAACATCCTCGAGCATTTCAACCTCGGCTTGATGGGCTGGGACGATCCCCTGGCCATTCATCTGATGCAGGAAGCCATGATCCTCACCGCGCTGGACCAGCGCCGATGGATGGGCGATCCGGAGACCAATCAATACATCCCCGAGACGGGTTTCATCAGCAAGCAGTATGCGCGCGAACGCACCCTGCTGATCAATCTTGCACGGGCCTCCGACCCCTCCTTGTGGCACAGCCACCGGGTGGGCGATCCGGGTCCCTACCAGGACGCCGAGACTGAATACGTTGATGTCGTGCTCGAGGCGAGACGTCGGGCCTCGGTCGAAGGCGAACTGACCGACGTGCCGCCCTCGACCACGCACTTCTCGGTGGTCGACAAGAAAGGCAACGCCGTGGCCTGGACGCAAACCGTTTCCAGCTTCTTCGGCACCGGCCACCAGGTCGACGGTTATTTTTTGAACAACGAGCTGGGCAATTTCAAGGCGCAGCGGGTGGAAGGCAGTCCAATCAACCTGGAACCCGGGCGCCGTCCCCGTACGACGATCGCCCCGATGATCGTGAAAAAGGACGGGCAGGTCCGCTGGGTGCTCGGTTCGCCCGGAGCGGGCCGGATCGGCTCCACGCTCGTCGAAATCCTGGTCAACCTGATCGATTTCGAAATGAACCTCGAAGCGGCGATTCGAACGCCCAAGTTCACGGGCTACGACGCCTACCGCGAAATTCAGCTGGAGGACGAATTCCCTCAAAAAACCGTTGAACTGCTGGAAACCATGGGCCACGTCGTGACCGAATACGATCACCCGGACCTCTATTTCGGCGGCCCAAACGCGATCTCGATCGCCGCCGACGGCCTGCTCACCGGCGTGGGTTCGATTCGGCGCAACGGCGGGGCCGCGGCCCCCGGGGACGCAGGCGAGTGACGCGGAACCTGTTGTCGGGCATTTGCCTGCTGCTGTCCCTGACCGCCGCTGCGGCGGAGTTCTCCCCCGACGTGCGTCCCGGGGCCGGTGTCACCGAACAGCGCCTGCTCTCGGACTATTTCGCACCGCTGGCGGATACGGCGATGGATAGCGAGGTTTTCGTCCTCGACAGCGGCGTGCCCGGTGCGGTGGGCCTGATGATCGGCGGTACCCACGGTAACGAACTGGCAGGGCAAGTGGCGGCCTTGCTGGCGGTCGAGAACGTCACCGCAATTCGGGGCAAGCTGGTGGTCATCCCGTACGTCAATCGAAGCGCGATGTCGATGCCGGACAGTCGAAACGCGGTGACGCGGCATCACCGTATCGAGAGTCGAAGCGGGGAGAGGTACCTGCCTTACGGAGACCGCCGCACCGACCCGGCGGACCAGGGCGTCCCGGACCCCGGGCGGTACACGAACCCGCCGGGCTACACGCTAGAAAACGGCGCCGAGTCGCGCAACCTGAACCGAACGTATCCTGGCAAGGCGGACGGTACGCCAACCGAGCGCCTGGCCTGGGCGGTCATGCAGTTGGTCCGCGCCGAGGCCATCGATTTCGCCCTGGACATGCACGAGGCAGACACGCCGGAGCGCAAACCCACCGGCGAGGCAGACTACCGGCCCGGCGGTAACAGGCGCCTGGCCTACACCCTGGTGGCCCACCCCCGGGGACTGGAGACGGCCGCGTTTGCGCTGTTGGAGATGGATGCCGATACGGGCATCAGCATGAAGCTGGAAGAATCGAATTCGACATACCGAGGGCTCAGCCACATCGAGATCGGCGACAACTCGCCCGCCGTCTCGTTCCTCAGCGAGAGCCCCAACCCGGGCCAGGATCGCTGGCGGGACGACCCTGACGTGGTGAGCGATACGAGATACCCGCTTACGCACCGCGCCGGCCTGCACCTCCGCCTGTTCAAGCACCTGGCCGACGCCCACGGTGATGCCACGGGCAAACGCCTGGAAATGAGGGGAATCCCGGAGTACGAAGAACTCATGGCAGGCCCCATCGGGCGGTTTCTGAATTGATGGTCAGCGGGCTATGACGGTGGAGTGGTTCTGGCCTGAAGGTTTTTACACGCTGGTGATGGTCGGCGTATTCGCCCTGGCCTCGTTCGCATTTCGCCAGCCGATCGCGGTGGCGCTGGCCATCGCGGCCATCGTCGGCGCGTTGATTTCGGGCAACGGCGTGCCCGTCGATCACCTGATCGAGGGCGCTTTCGGCTACCTCGACACCATCCTGATCATCGTCTGCGCGATGATCTTCATGAAAACGGTGCAGCACATCGGCCTGATGGAATCCGCCGCGGCCTGGATGATCCGCCGGTTCCGGGTGCTGCCGTTCCGGCTGACGATGGGTATCACCGCGCTCCTGATGCTACCGGGCATGATCACGGGCTCTTCTTCGGCAGCCGTGTTGACGGCAGGCGCCATCGTTACGCCCACGCTGTTGCGCCTCGGCGTGCCGCCGGTAAAGGCTGCCGCCGCCATCGCATTGGCCGCCATTTACGGGATGACGGCGCCGCCGATCAACATCCCTGCGATGATCATCGGCGGCGGCATCGATATGCCCTACGTCGGCTTCGGCATTCCGCTGCTGATCTGCACCGTGCCGCTGGCGATTTTCACGGGCATGCTGCTGGTCTACCCTTCGCTCAAGCAGTCAGCGGCCATCGGCCCCGGCGGCGAAGACAAGGAACTGGAAGTCGAGCTTGACCGCATGGCCCGAGTCCGGCTCACACCGCGGTTGATGCTGCCGTTCTTGGTACTGGTGGTATTGCTGGGGGGCGAGCGCCTGTTCCCACAGATCGCCCCGTCGCTCGGCATGCCGCTCGCCTTCCTGCTGGCAGCGGCCAGCGGCCTGCTGACGGGGCAGAAATGGAATCCGATGGAAGCGGCAACGGAGGCGGTTCAGGCTGCGCTGCCGGTGGCGGGCATCCTCGTCGGGGTGGGCATGTTTATACAGATCATGACCCTGACCGGCGTGCGAGGGTTTTTCGTCGTGTCGGCTCTGGCCTTGCCGGCCTGGCTGCTCTACGTCGGTATCGCCACGTCGCTGCCGCTGTTCGGGGCGGTTTCCGCCTATGGTTCGGCCACCGTACTTGGCGTGCCGTTTCTGCTGGCCCTGCTGGGGCGCGATGAAATCGTGGTCGGTTCCGCCCTGAGCCTGATTGCCGGCCTGGGTGACCTGATGCCGCCGACCGCGCTGGCCGGACTGTTCGCGGCCCAGGTCGTGGGGGTCAAGAACTATTTCAAGGTTCTGAAGGTTTGCCTGCTGCCGGCGGTCGTAACCGCGGCCTGGGGCATCCTTATTATTATCGGGGCCGATTGGTTTTGAGGAGGCAATCGACATGATCCTGACATGGGTATACTGGGCGATCACGGTGTTCGTCATCGTGCTGGTGGTGCGAAGCCTGTACCGTGAAAAATCCTTACGCGAACAATTCGTCGCGGCGATGGTGCTGGTGCCGTTGCTGCTTCGGGTTCTGTTCATCAAGTAGGTTTCCGCCATGTTCGAAAAGCGCTACCTTGCCTCCCGCTTTTCGGCCACGCTGTTGCTGTTGGGCGCCGTGGCGGTTGCGGCGATCAGTGCGCACAGTTACCTCCGCATGCACCACCCGGGGCCCGACGTCGATCGCGTCGTGCCACGCGAGGGTTTTGTTCACAAGCGCCTGAGCGACTACTTTCAAGGCCTTCAGGACACGCCAGCGGATACCGATGTCTACGTGCAGGAGGGCGAACAGCCCGGCGGGACCCTGCTGGTGCTCGGCGGAACCCACGCCAACGAGCCTGCCGGCGTCGTGGCCGCCGTGGTGTTGCTGGAAAACGCAGACGTCAAGCGCGGTCGGCTGATCATCGCGCCGTATGCGAACCTGATGGCGCGCACGCACACCTTTCCACAGGACGCCCATCCGCAAACCTTTGGGTTCGAGACCTCCGGGGGCGTGCGCAGAACCTTCCGCTACGGTGCGCGAACCACCAACCCTGTCAACGAATGGCCCAATCCGGACATCTACATCCACCCTGCGTCCGGTCAGACGATGGCCGGGGTGGAGCGGAGTAATCTGAACCGAGCGCACCCGGGCGTCGCAGACGGCGGCATGACTGAACAACTGGCTTACGGGTTCATGCAGCTGATCAAGCAGGAGGACGTCGACCTGGCCATCGACCTTCACGAGGCCTCACCCGAATACCCGGTGGTCGACGCGCTGGTCGCGCACGAGCGCGCCATGGAGTTGGCCGCCATGGTGACCATGGAGCTGGAATTTGAAGGCATACCGATCCGGCTCGAGCCGTCACCGAAGAATCTGCGGGGTCTCAGTCACCGCGAGTGGGGCGATCAGACCGACGTGCTGGCGATTCTGATGGAAACCTGCAACGCCAGCGCCGGCCGCTTCCGCGGACGCACGGGCGAGGCCCTGGTTCTGACCGGTGAGGACAAGGCGTACGACAAGGCAGCCGAGCTGGGCCGCCTGTACGTGCCGTGGGAGAGTTGGGACAAGCGCATCGCCGAGCGCGTGGGCCGGCACGTGACGTCCGTGAAACTGCTGGCGGAAAACCTCGAGTTCGTGCGCGATGACGCGGGCATCGTCATCGAGGGATTGCCCGCCTACACTTCCCTTTCCGAGGAGGGCGTCGGTGCGTACCTCAGGGATTGAAACGGGCCCGGCCCGCTTCCGGAGCGTTCGATGAGATCGATCGGGGACGGTTCGCTGCGTGTCCTGGTGACCGGAAGCCGGGGCAAGAGCAGCGTTGCACGCCTGCTTCACGCGGCCTTTGAAGCCTGTGGGCTGGAAGCCTGGACGAGAATCACCGGGGTGGTGCCCAGGCAGCTCGGACCCGGCGGCACACGAGAAATCCTGCGCACCTCGGGCGCACACGTCGAGGAAATGCGCTGGTGGTTGCGGTCATTGCCCCAGAAGGCGCAGGCCATCGTACTCGAAAACAGCTCGATTACCCCCGAGCTCCAGCCGCTGGCCGCGCGCTGGCTGCGTCCGCATCTGACGATCCTCACCAACGTGCTGCCCGATCACCAGGAAGCCTGGGGGCCGGGACCTGCCGCCGCTGCCGAAGCGCTGGCGGCGGGGCTGCATCCGGACGGGCGCGTTCTGATGCCCGAACATCTCGAACACGACAAAAGCCTGCGTTCGCTTCTTGAAAAGCGCGGCTGCACCGCGGTGTTCGCAACGGCGGAAGACTCTGGCGGGCCCGCCCACCAGTCGGTCAACGCCGGGCTTGCCCTTGCGGCGCTCGAGCACCTGGGCCTGCCTGCCACCGAGGCACGCCGGGCCGTGCAGGGGCTGGGTCAGGATCGCTATGATTTCCGGGTTCTCCGGCACCGCGGCGCCGAGTTGGCGTTGGCGTTCTCGGTAAACGACATCGCGAGCACCCGTGCCTTATTCAGAAGTCTGCGTTGGCGCGAGGAATCGACACGGCTGGTCTATAACCACCGAGCGGACCGGCCCGGGCGTTTTCGCAGTTTCGGGGACTGGCTGTCCCGGGGCCGCTGGCGCGAGGTAGTGATCATCGGCGACCGTCCCGTGAGCCGGCCGGCGGGTTCACATTACCTGAGGCTTGACGGCGCGTCGTCTCTGTTACGATTGCTGCAGCCGGGCGACAGCGCATTCGGTTGCGGCAACATTGCCGGCCATCCGCTGGCACTGTATTGAGAGGAACGAATATGAATCCCCTGGCAAGACGACTTCATCCCGGGCTCTGGTTCGGCTCACTGCTATTGCTGCTGATCAGCGCGACGGCAATGGCGTCCGAGGCGTCCCGTGATGCGCGCGGAAAGCACGGAATGGTGGCTTCAGCGCATCCGCTCGCTTCGCAGGTCGGTGTGGACATTCTCAAAGCCGGGGGCAACGCGGTGGATGCCGCGGTCGCGGTGGGATTCGCGCTCGGCGTGGTTGAACCCAATGCTTCCGGTTTGGGGGGCGGCGGCTTCATGCTGATCTGGCTCAAGCAGCGCAGCCTGCCGGTGTACATCGACTTTCGGGGCAAGGCGCCGTCCGGCACGACCCCGGACATGTTCGTTCTGAACGAGGACGATGAGGTCACGCTCGACAAGCGTGGATTTAACCCTGCGGTCATCGGCGGGAAATCCGTTGCGGTGCCGGGCGAAGTGGCCGGCCTGCTGCTGGCGCAGGAGGAATTCGGCCGACTGAACCGCCGGCAGGTGATGAAGCCGGCCATCGATCACGCCGAGGACGGCGTGGTGGTCTCCGAGGTGCTCTCCGCCATGATGACCGACCACTACGACGCGCTCAGCAGTCACTCTGAAACCGCCGCGATTTACCTCAACGACGATTTTCCACGGATGCCGGGCGAAAAAGTGGTCAACCGCGACCTTGCGAAAACGCTTCGAATGATTGCCGATCAGGGCCGGGACGCTTTTTACACCGGTCCGGTGGCCCGGAGTATCGTGCAGGCGGTGCGGGCCAGCGGTGGCACGATGACCCAGGAGGACATCGAGGGATTCCTCGTCAGTTATCGACGCCCGGTGACGGGCAGCTACCGCGGCTACGACATCATCTCCGCGCCGCCCCCCAGTTCGGGTGGTGTGCACGTGATCGAACTCCTCAACATCATGGAGCACTACGACGTTGCCGGCATGGGTTTGAACACCGCGCCGAGCCTGCACCTGTGGGCCGAGGCAATGAAACTCGTTTACGCCGATCGCGCCCGGTTCATGGGCGACGCCGATTACGTGCTCGTTCCCGTCGATGCCCTCGCTTCCAAGGCTTACGCTCGTCAGCGGAGGGCGTTAATCGATCCTGACAGAGCTGCAGAGCGCTTCGAGGCCGGCAATCCCACCACATCCGCCGCGGCGGGCGACAGCGGTAGCACCACGCATTTCTCGGTGGTGGACGCCGACGGCAACATGGTCGCCTGCACCAAGACCATCAATCACTTTTTCGGTTCCGGGATAACCGCGCCGGGCACCGGCGTGCTGCTGAACGACCAGATGGACGATTTCGACAAGCGCCCGGGGCTGGCCAACTCGATCGAACCGGGCAAGAAACCGCTGAGCAGCATGAGCCCGGTGTTGCTGATGAAAACCGGCCGGCCGTTCGCCACGCTGGGATCCCCCGGCGGCAAGCGCATCATCTCGACCATGGCTTTGTTGATCAGCAACCTGGTCGATCACGGCATGGATATCCAGAGCGCCATCGAGGCGCCGCGCATCAACAACTACCGTGACGGGCCGCTGAAAATCGAGGACAGGTTCTCAGCGGACGTGCAGGCTTCGCTGGTCGAAAAAGGCCACGAGTTGGAGGTCAAGAAGTCTTTCGATCTGTACTTTGGAGGCGCCCAGGGAATCGTCATCGACCCAGAGACGGGGCTGCGCCACGGTGGCGCCGATCCGCGGCGCGACGGCCAGGCCATGGGGTATTGAGCGTGTCGACGTTGGGTCGACCTTTGCTGGGCCCGTTGTTCAGGGTTTGCCTGGTGCTGGCGCTGTCGGCGGCACTACCCTTGTTCGCGGACGAGAGTCCCGAGAGGCTGGCGGGTTTGCTCGAACAAGAGCGGATGACCGTCGTGATCACCGATTCCGGTCTCGGAGGCTTGTCGGTGGTGGCCGACGCGGCGGAAAAACTTCGCCGGCACGGGGGGTTCCGCGAGGTCGACCTGGTGTTCGTGAACGCGCTGTTCACCAATCGGGGAGGGTACAACGGCCTGCCCGATCGAGACGAGAAACGGGCGGTTCTGAACAGCGCGCTGCAGGCCATGGAGGATCGATTCGATCCTGACCTGATCCTGGTTGCCTGCAACACGCTGTCGGTGCTGGCCGACGACACACCCTTCGCCCGGGTCGAATCCACGCCCCTGGCGGGCATCGTGGAGACCGGGGCGCAGCAAATTGCCGCGTTCCTCGCCGACCACCCGGATGCGACCAATGTGATGTTCGCAACCCGCACCACGGTGGAGGAAGGCGATCACGTCGCGCAGCTGGAACGACTCGGCATCGCGCAATCCCGGGTCGCGGCTCAAGCCTGTCCGCAACTGACCCAGTACATCGAACAGGGCTTCGACGCGATGGACACCGAACTGCTGATCGACGCCTACGTGGACGAGGCGCTGTCCACGATGGGCCCGGTGGACGGTCCGCTCAGCGTGAGCTTCAACTGCACCCACTTCGGTTATTCGCTGGAGGCCTGGAAGAGGGCATTCGAAGACCGCGGGGTTGACGTCGCTGCCTGGCTGGACCCCAACCGGCAGATGGTGGATTTCTTGCTGCCGCAAAGCTCGAAAGCGCGATACCCCGAAACGGCGGTCACCGTGAAGGTGGTTTCCATGGTGGATATTCCCGCCGCCAGCATCGATTCGATCGGCCGCTGGCTGCACGGAGTCTCACCGGCCACCGAGGCCGCGCTGCGCGACTACGACCGGGTCGACGACCTGTTCGAATGGCGCAGCCTGGTCTCACGCACCTTCGACTGACCCGCGGGCCCGATGCCGTACGACCACGAAACCGCTTGCCTGGCTGCCGGCATGCTGTTGGGCATGTTGTTTTATCAGCGTACCGGATGGGCTTGCGGCGGCATCATCACACCCGGAGTCATTGCGATGGTTGCGCCGGACCCGGCGAGGATAGGCGTCGCCTTGTTGGGCGGACTGGTGACCTGGCTGCTGCTGGAGTCGCTGGTGCGGGTTAGCGGCGTATACGGCCGTCAGCGATTGGCGGCCGCGATGCTGATCGCCCTGGCGCTGCGCTATCCCCTTGTCAGCCTGTGGGGTGAAACCTCCCTGTGGCTGGGTTGGGTGGTCCCGGGTCTCATCGGCGCCGATGTTCAACGCCAGGGCCTCGTTCCGACGTTGGCCGGCGCGATTTCAGTGAGTATCGCCGCGGCGCTGTCCGTTTACCTGCTCCACGGGCTGATCGCATGATGAACCCGACTCGTCTTGCCCACCTGAAATTCGTGTTGTTGGCGGTCGCCATGATCGTCTTATGGCATTTGGCGGCATCCTCCCTGCCGTCCGAGGAGGAGCAGGCCCTGGCTGAGCGTGTCCGTGCCGCGCAAAAGCACGTCGCTGCCTGGAGAACGGCCAACGGCACGAACGCCACGCATGAACACGATCCCGGCGGGTGCGGTCTGATTGGGGTGGAATGGAGCGCGCTGACGACTACGCTGGGCAGCCTGGAGGCAAAACGAACCGCCTGCGACCCACTCTGGGCGATCCGCTTCCATCGCTGGTACGAGAAAGCGGGCCTGGTTGCCGGCGACACGGTGGCGATCTACTCATCGGCCTCTTTTCCCGGTTTACTGCTCAGCGCCGTGGCCGCTGCCGAGGCGTACGGGCTCGAACCGCTCCTGGTCGTGTCGCTCGGGGCATCGAGCTGGGGTGCGAACCGTCTCGATCTGCCCTGGCCGGTGCTGGGGCTGGAGCTGCGCAGGGCCGGGTTTCTCGCCACCCGCGCGGACTACTACACGCTGGGTGGGGGAAGTGAGACCGGGGGTGGGATGGCGCCCGAGACGGTCGAGGATCTGCGATCTGCGGCGCGGGCAGCGGGTGTTCCCCTGCTCCGGGCGGTGACCCTCGAGGAGGTCATTATCCAAAAAACCGAGCTGTTGGAGCGCCGGGGCGCGCGCTTGCTGATCAGCATCGGGGGATCCCAGGCAAATCTCGGGAATGACCCCGAAATCCTTGGCCTGTCTCCGGGTTTCCACGTGCCCGGCGAACGAAGTCCGGCAGGCGACGGCGTGATCGGCGCGGCGCTGTCGGACGGCATACCGGTTGTTCACGTGCTTAATGTTCGTGAATTGGCCGCGCGTTCTGGAATCGCCTTCGATCCTCGAGTGCAGGCCAAGGCCCCGCTCCGGGTCAAGCCCGTTTGGGCCCTGTTGGCCCTGTCGCTGTTTTTTGGGGTTCTGTTGACACACAGGCGATGGCGGCTGGTATAGTCCGGCGCTATGCCGGATATCAGACGAGTCGCCATTCCCCCCAAGGATCGCCCGCTCAGGGCGGACGTCAGCCTGCTCGGATCGTTGCTCGGTGAGGTGCTGGCCGAACAGCACGGTGAAGACGTGCTCCAATGCGTGGAGGCCGTGCGCAAAGCCGCCATACGCCGCCGGGAAGCCGGTCAGGCCGAGCCGGACCACCCGCACGATGGGCTGGACACCGTGCTTGCAGAGCTCGATCACGACCGTACCATGCAGGTCATTCAGGCTTTTTCATCCTATCTTCGCCTGGTCAACCTGGCCGAAAAGGTCCATCGCCTTCGCCGCCGCCGGGTGTACCTGAGGGCCCAGGTGGGCGCCCAGCCCGGCGGGCTGGACCACGCGCTTGGACTGATGAAACAAAAGGGCGTTGACCCGTCCAAACTCGCGCGTGAGATCAACGAGTTGCTGATACAGCCGGTGTTCACGGCACACCCCACCGAGGCAACCCGCCGTACCTTGCAGGAAAAAGAATACGAGATTGTCTTACGCCTGGCCGAAATGCTCGATCCCGAGCAGACTCCGGGCGAGGAGCGCTTGGCGCTGGAGCGAATCCGGGCGTCCCTGACGTCGGCGTGGCAAACCCGAATGGTGCCGCATCAACGGCCCACGGTGGCGGATGAACTGGACAATATCCTGTTTTACCTGACCGACATCCTGTACCGCGTCACGCCGGTGTTTTACGAGGCGTTCCAGACCGCGTGGACAACGCATTTCGGTGACTGTCCTGACGGCCTGTTGCGCGGCATCATCCTGCGTTTCGGTTCCTGGGTAGGCGGCGACATGGACGGCAATCCCAACGTGACCTCGGAGACAATACAGGCCACTTTGACCCGTCAGCGAACCGTCATCATTCGCCGTTACCTTCCTGAACTGAAACGCCTTGAACGCTTCCTCAGCCAGTCGCTGTCGGAAATTTCGTTTTCGCGCCCGGTACTCGATCGCCTGGAGGCCTACAGGCGCCGCTTTCCGGACATCAGCCGCGCCATCCCCGAACGCCATCACGACATGCCGTACCGTTGCCTGCTGCGCATGGTCGCGGCACGCCTGACCGCGACGATCTCTGACGGGGAGCATGCTTACGAATCGGCTGCCGCCCTTGCTACCGACATCGAATTGATCGGCGACAGTTTGCGGGAAAACCGGGGGGATCATGCCGGGTTGTTCGGCGTAGAACGACTCTTGCGCCGCATCCACACCTTCGGCTTCCACCTGGTCACGCTGGACGTTCGCCAGGACGCGCTGTTGCACCGGCGCGTCGTGGGCGAACTGCTTGGCTGCGAAGACTGGGAAAAACGCTCGCCCGACAATCGGGCCGGTGTACTGGCCCGATTGCTCGAGGACGGGGGGCTGCCGGAGATTTCGGACGAGACGGCAATGAGCGATACGGCCCGTGAATCGCTGGCCGTGTTCCGCGCTATTTCTGCCGCACGCAAGCAGTACGGTGATTCTGCAATAGGGCTGTTTATCATAAGCATGACCCAGGGCGCCGACGACGTGCTGACCGCCTTGGCGCTCGCGGAAATCGCCAACCCGCATACCGGCGCCGGGCTGAAACTGCAGGTCGCCCCGCTGCTGGAGACCGTGGACGATCTGCAGGCGGGCCCTGACATCATGCAGGCATTGCTCGGATTCGAGTATTACCGCAAGCAGCTGGCCAAGATGGGTAGCCGGCAGGCTGTCATGGTCGGTTACTCCGACAGCAGCAAAGACAGCGGAATCGTGGCCTCACGCTGGGCCCTGCACGAAGCGCAGCGCCGACTCGTGGCCGCCGGGGACGACCAGGGCATCGAGATCGTGTTCTTTCACGGCCGCGGCGGCACGGTCTCGCGTGGCGGTGGCAACCTGGTCAACGGGATACTCGGCGCGCCGCCCGACACGATGAACGGATTCCTGCGCCTGACCGAGCAGGGCGAGGTGATCAACCAAAAATACGGTGTTCGTTTCCTGGCGCTCCGTAACCTCGAACTCGTCACCGCGGCCACGCTGTACCATTCCATGGGTTACGCGGCTCAGGGGCTGAATTCAGAAGAACAACGGATCCTGGAGTTCATGGCATCCGAATCGCGCCAGCGTTTTCGCTCCGTGGTTTATGACGACCCGGAGTTTCCGGCTTTTTTCCGGGCCGTCACTCCGCTGGACGTTATCGGCCAGTTGAACATCGGCTCGCGTCCCGCGTCACGCCGCTCCGGCGAGGGGATCGAAAACCTGCGGGCCATACCGTGGGTGTTTTCATGGGCGCAGGTTCGCGTGGGATTTCCCGGCGTATTCGGGTTCGGCACCGCCCTGGACCGCGCCATCGAGGAATTCGGTATCGAATCGCTTCGCGGGCTTCTGCGAAACCAGGTGTTCTTCCAGGCCATGGTCAGCGACGTCGAGATGGTGCTGGCGAAATCAGACCTGGAGATCGGAGCGCGCTACGCGTCGCTGGCTCCCCCGAGCCTCGGGCGGTTTTTCGAATCGATCAGCAGTGAATTCGACACCGCAACCCGCCGCATCCTCGAGCTGAAGCAACTCGACCGGCTGCTGGATGACCAGAAGGTCCTGCAACGTAACATACGCCTCCGCAATCCTTACGTGGATCCGCTGCATCACTTGCAGATCGACCTGTTGCGACGCTGGCGCAAGAGCGGCAGCGAGGACAACGAGCTGCTGGACGCGCTCAAAGCGACGGCCAAGGGCATCGCGCTGGGCATCCAGAACACCGGCTGAGCCGCCTTACCCGGGCGGGCCACTCTCCGTACCGTGACGATGGTCACTGTAAAAACATGTCCACTTGGCGCATAATACTGACCGACCGGACGGTCAGTATTGTTTCTCAATGGAAATGCATATGTCCCAATCGTTAAAACACGCCACGGATCCAGGGCGGTCCGCAGGCGAAAACGCCATCCTCGAGGCCGCGGTGCGGTTGTTCTCACGGCACGGCTTCGAGGGGGTCTCGATGCGCGCCGTCGCCCAGGAAGCAGGTGTCAGCAAGTCGAATATCTATCATCACTTTGCCTCGAAGGAGGCCCTGTACCTGGCGATCATGCAGAGCAGCGCCGGCAGCCTGGCCGAGATGGTGGAAAACCTGGCCGAGGGCAGGGGGGGCTTCGACGAACGCCTGCGCGAGTTTGCGCTCGCTCACCTGGTTCACCTTATCGACAACGCGATGACGATGCGTTTGCTGCTGCGCGAAGTGTTCACGGGGGATTCGCGGTGGCAGAAAATCATGGTCGAGCAGGTCGTTGGCGGCATTTTCGAGCGCCTGATCGGTATTTTTGAAAACGGTCAGAAAGCCGGCCTGCTGCGCCCGGGGGTCGATCCCGGCCTTTGTGCGCTGTTGATCCTGGGAATCGACCTGTTCCATTTCCAGACGCGGCACCTGCACCAGTACCCGCCGCTGGACCGCTATGCGCAGTCAGCCGAGCAATTCAGTAGCGAGATGATGGATATCATCCTGCACGGCATGCTGGCCCCAACCGTGGCCTCGCCGACGGTCGCCGAGGTGAAATCATGAGGCGAATGACGCAGCGTGCCCTGTTCGGCGGGTTCAGCCTGCTGGCACTGGTGCTGACAACGGGCTGCGGTGACGAAGACATCGAAGGCGCCTCCGAGCGCGAGGCCATCGCCGTGACTACCGCACCGGTGGTCCTGCGCGACCTTGAGAGCCGGCTGGAAACGGTCGGCCGCGTGGTCAGCGAAAACGCGCCCATGCTGGCCTCGGAGGTCAATGCGCGCGTGGTGGCCGTCCACACAGAAGAGGGCGATGCGGTCGCGGCCGGGCAACTCCTGCTCGAGCAGGACGAGACCGCATTCGCGCTGGCGCAGCGCGAGGCCGAGGCCGCGATCGAGGGACTGAAGGTCAGCATCGCGAACGAGCAGCGCCGGGTCGCGCGCTACCGCGACCTGAAAACGACGAACGCCATGTCACAGGAACGACTGGATGACGCCGAGGCCAAGCTGGCAGCGGACCGGGCGGCGCTGACAGCGGCGGAAGCACGGCTGGATATCGCCCGTGACCGCCTGGAGAAGGCTCGCCTGCTAGCGCCGTTCGACGCGGTCGTGGAACGCCGTTACGTGTCAGTGGGTGACTACGCCCGGACCGGCGAACCACTGCTCAGCCTGGTCGACACGCAATCCTTGCGCGCCGAACTGCCGTTTCCCGAAACCATCGCCCATTGGCTTCAGGTGGGCCAGGACGTGAGGCTGGCAAGCCCGGTGGCGCCGGGATTGACGATCGAGGCGACGCTGGATGCCATACGCCCGCAGGTCGGAAGTCTGAACCGTGCTGTCGTGGCCATTGCGAACGTTCGCAACCCGGGCCCGTGGCGACCGGACGCCACCATCGAAGCGGAGGTGATCGTCGACCGCCGACCGTCTTCGCTCGTGGTGCCCAGCGCGGCGCTCGTCGATCGTCCGGCGGGGCGCGTGGTTTACGTGCTGGACGGCACGGACCGCGTCAGGCAGCAGTTGGTGGAACAAGGGGAGCGCCTCAACGGGACGACCGAAATACTGTCGGGCCTCGAGGCGGGGCAGACCGTCGTGAACGAAGGTGCACACTACCTCAGTGACGGCGCGCTGGTGCAGGTTCGGGAAGGATCATGACTGGCCTTGACCAAAACGAATCGCCCAGCAACAGAAACCGCAAGGTCCCGGCGCTGCAGCGCATGGGGCGCAGCCTGCCGGAGTTCTTCATCCAACGTCACGTATTCGCCTACATGCTGTCGGGTGTTCTGCTGCTGTTCGGTTTGATTTCGTACGACCGGATCGGCGTCGATCGGTTTCCAAAAATCGATTTTCCGATTATTTCGGTGCAGACCGTGCTGCCCGGCGCCAGCCCGGAGATCGTCGACTCCAGCGTGGCCAATTTGATCGAGACCACGGTCAACAGCGTGCCGGGCATCGAGTACATCCAATCCACGTCGGCTCCCGGCGTGTCGCTGGTGATCATACGCTTCGGTCTGAACAAGAACGTGGACATCGCCTTCAACGAGGTCCAGGCCAAGGTCAACCAGATATTGCCCGATCTGCCACGAGAATCGGACCCGCCCGTGGTGGCCAAGGTCGAGTTCGGTGCACTGCCGGTGATGTGGCTCGCGCTGACCGGCAACCGCACTTTGCAGCAACTCAACCAGTATGCGCGTAACAATATTAAAAAACGCCTCGAAACCATTGAAGGTGTTGGTGAAGTTCGCTTGGGTGGGGAGCGAAAGCGCACTATCCGGGTTGCCCTCGATCCCGAACGCATGGCCGCCTTTGGCGTAGCTGCGAACGACGTCATCGGCGCCTTCTCGGCCGAGCATCTGCGCCTGCAGGGAGGCTTCCTGGTCGGTGACTCGCAGGAAAAGCTGGTCAACCTGGATTTGGAGTTCCACGACCCGGTGGAATTGGAGCAGCTGATCGTCGCCTATCCTCAGGGAGCACCGATAAGGCTTGGCGATATCGCAGATATCGAGGACGGCCTGGAAGACCATCGCAAATTCGCCAGTTTCAGCGGCCAGCCGACCGTGGGCATCGGTATCGTCAAGGTGGACAACGCGAACACGGTTGCCGTCGTCAACGAGGTGGAGCGCCGCCTGCAGGAAGAACTGCTGCCGGTGCTGCCACCCGGCATGGAACTGGAAGTGGCCTACAGTGACGCCGACCTGATCGAAGAGATCGTTGCCGCGCTGGAAGAACACATTGTCCTGGGTACGCTGCTGACGGCGCTGGTGGTGCTGTTGTTCCTTAAAAGCCTGCCCGGCACCTTAATCATCGCGGCTGCGATACCCGTTTCCCTGCTCGGTGCGGTGGCCGTGATGTATTTTGCGGGCTTCACCTTCAACGGCTTGACCCTGCTCGGATTGCTCTTGCTGATCGGCATCGTGGTGGATGACGCCATCGTCGTGCTGGAAAACATCTACCGCCAGATGGAAGCCGGGGAGAGAGACCCGATGCGGGCAGCCGCGACGGGTAGTCGCCAGGTCGTATTCGCGGTGCTGGCCGCGACCATGACCCTGGTTTCCATTTTTGCGCCGGTCATCTTCATGGAAGGCATCATCGGCAGCTTCTTCATGTCGTTCGCGGTAGTTGTTACCGTGGGCGTGCTGGTATCGCTGTTCGTTGCCCTCTCGCTCACCCCTGCGTTGTGTGCCCGATATCTGCGGTTCTCGGACGAGCACGGACCGCTGTACCGCTCCATCGAGCGTGGTTTCAAAAAGCTGGATCGTGGCTATCGAGAATTGATCCGCTGGAGCTTGCGCAAGCGCGGGCTCGTCTTGCTGGCGGCGTTCGCCGCTGTTCTGAGTAGCGGGTTTTTCTTCACGCAGGTTGACAAGGGGTTCATGCCCGAGGAGGACGAGGGGCGCTTCCTGGTGGCGGTCAAGGCGCCGCTGGGCTCGAGTATCGGCTACACCGAGTCGCGCATCCGTGCCATCGAATCGGTGCTGGACGATTACCCCGAGGTCACGACGTCTTTCGCGACCATCGGTGACGACCAGGCGCGCCAGGTAAGCCAGGGGTCGGTCGTCGTCAACCTGGCGCATTGGGACGATCGGAACCGCAGCCAGGCAGAGATCATGGAATCGCTGCGCGGCCGGTTCGCGGGCATCCCCGGGATGGAAACTTTCGTAACCGAGGTGCCGCAGATCGGCGGCATGCGCGGCGACCCGCTGCAGTTCGTGCTGCGCGGCCCGGACCTTGAGCGGGTGGCCGAGTTGGCCGAAGACCTGCGCGCTGAACTGATGCAGAACCCTGGCATCGGCAACCTCGACCTGCTGCTTCAAATGGAGCTGCCGCAGCTGGAAATATCACCCCACCGCGCCCGAATCCGCGACCTTGGCCTGACCACTCGCGACGTCGCGCTGGCCGTGAACGTATTGTCCGGCGGATTCGACGTGGCTCGCTACAACGACGAACCCGGCGACGGCGAGCGTTATGACGTCCGTCTGAAAGCGGGGCAGGGAACCTTGCAGCAGGCTCCCGACCTGAGTCGGATCTACCTGCGCACACCAGCAGGTGAACAGGTCCGTCTCGACAACCTGGTCGATCTGAAGACCAGCCTGGGACCGGCCGTGGTTTCGCGCTATGACCTGCAGTACTCGGCCCAGTTTCTGGGAACGCCTCGAATGGCCGAGGCTGCCGCGATCGACTACGTGATCGAGACCGCCGAGGCGATGCTGCCGCCGGGCTACGGCGTTCGCATGATCGGGCGGTCGTCGGAGTTTGGCAAGACCGTTTATTACATGCTGTTCGCCTTTGTCACGGCGATGATCCTGGTGTACATGGTGCTGGCCAGCCAGTTCAATTCCTTCGTCCAGCCGCTGGTCATCATGGTGGCCCAACCGCTGGCGATCATCGGCGGGGTGGGTGCCCTGTGGCTGACCGGCAACACGCTGAACATCTACTCGATGATCGGCCTGGTGTTGCTGGTTGGGCTGGTGGCCAAGAATTCGATTCTGCTGGTGGACCTGACCAACCAGATGCGCCGGGAGGGTCAGTGTATCGACGAAGCGCTGCTGAGTGCCTGCCCGGTGCGCATGCGCCCGGTCCTGATGACCTCGGCCACGATCATCCTGGCTCTCGCCCCGGCAGCCACCGGTCTTGGCGCCGGAGCGGACACCAACGGGCCGCTGGCCATCGCGGTGATCGGCGGACTGGTCAGTTCCACCCTGCTGACCCTGGTGGTCGTGCCGGCCCTGTATTCGCTGGTCGAACACCGCGTGCAGCGTTTCGCTCAACGGAGGGCTGCGCGGCGAGGCGAATCCATCGATAATGAACACATCGTATCTTCCGAAGGAGCATAGGCCATGACAAGCACGTTGATTACCGGCGCCAACCGCGGCATCGGCCTCGAGATGACCCGGCAACTATCGGCTCGCGGCGACACCCTCATCGCGGCCTGCCGCCGGGCCAGCCCGGAGCTCGAAGGCCTGGGCGTCGAGGTGATCGAGGGCGTGGACGTCGGCAGCGACGAGTCCGTTGCCACGCTGGTGAAGGCGCTGAGCGGTCGGCGGCTGGACCGCCTGGTCAACAACGCCGGGATTCTGCAGCGCACCGCGCTCGACAACCTCGACTGGGGCGCAATGGTGCGCCAGTTCGAGGTCAATTCGATTGGGCCGCTGCGGGTGACCGCCGCGTTGCGGGGCAACCTGGCCGAGGGATCGAAGGTTTTTATCGTGACCAGCCGAATGGGCTCAATCGAGGACAATACCTCGGGCGGATCGTACGGCTATCGGATGTCGAAGGCAGCGGTCAACATGGCCGGCAAGAGTCTCGCCGTTGACCTGCAAGACGACGGCATCGGCGTGTTCCTGCTGCACCCGGGCTGGGTGGCCACCGAGATGACCGGCGGGACCGGCATTGCCGCAGAGGAATCGGCCGCCGGCCTGGTCCGCACGATGGACCGCCTGGAAATCGACCAGAGCGGGTCGTTCTGGCACCAGGAAGGCTATGAGTTACCTTGGTGAGCCGGACAGGTTGAAGTCCCCTTCCTCGATGATCCGGATGGACGGGTACAGCCCGGACAGGTCGAGCTTGGCCTTGAATTCGTAACGCAGGGACGGGTTCTCGGCGCGTGCCAGGTCGCCGATCAGGCGCAGGCCGCTGAGCAGTTGCACGCTGGCCGTCAGCAGCACGTCTTCTTGAGAGTAGCCCTCGATGACCGGAAAATCCTTGCCCACGCCCTTGACGACCTCGCGGCCCTCCAGGGAGATGGTGTACACGATGCCTTCCAGCGACAGCGCTTCAGGATTGGGATTGATGATGCGCAAGCCCACCTCGAAGGACGGCGCCATGCTCTCGGAGGGTAGCGCGCGGAACGAGGTCAGGGCGACGGTGGGCTCTTCGTAGTTCGGGTTCAACGTGGCGCAACCGGCCAGCAGGCAAAGTAAAAGCGTTGTAAGAATGGCTCTCGTCATTGCTTCGGGTCTCCTGAACATCACCGCTGCAGTCTAGCAGCAAATTCGGCATTCGATTGCCTTTCGGAGCGAGAGAACCCAGTTCATTAACATGGATCCGACATTCGCCTTCGGTCTCATCATCGCCGTCTCACTGGCCGGTGCGATCGCGATCATGGTCGTGCTCGCGCGATGGGCACGGCGCGGAGGCAAAGGCGCGGTGATTTCCGGCGCATTGCTTTCGCTGTTCGCCCCTGACCCGGAATTGGAAAAGAACATCCGCTTGGCGGAGGAGGCCCGGCAGGAGCAGCACGAAGAGGACGAGGAGGGGCAGGGCCGGGAGTGAGCCGGTCACTCCCTGAATTCGGCAATCTCCTCCAGCGATTTCTTGTCGATGATCGGAACGGTCGCTCCGTCCGCCGGGTGGCCGGCGACGATGACCATGTAGGCGCGCTCGTCCCCCGGGCGATCCAGTACCTCGTTGAGGAACTTCATAGGGCTCGGGGTATGCGTCAACGTGGCCAGGCCGGCCTGGTGCAGAGCGGTGATCAAAAAGCCGCAGGCGATGCCGACCGACTCGGCGGTGTAGTAGTTTTTCAGTTTGCGGCCCTGATCGTCGTACGAGAACTTGCGCAGAAACACCACGATCAGCCAGGGTGCGGTCTCGAGAAACGGCTTGCGATGGTCCGTGCCCAGCGGAGCCAGGGCCTCGAGCCACTCCTTGCCCGCGCGGTGTTCGTAAAATGCGCGCTCCTCTCTCTCGGCGGCCTCGCGAATCTTCCGTTTCAGATCGTTTTCGGCGACCGCGACGAAATACCAGGGTTGGCGGTTGGCGCCGTTCGGCGCGGTTCCGGCAGCCAGCAGGGCATTTTCGATGACCGCTCTCTCGACCGGCTTGGCGGAGAAATCACGAACCGAGCGGCGCGTCTTCACTTCCTCATAGAAGGCCCTGGCAGCGGCGAGCATCTCCTCTTGGGACTTGCCCTCGAACACCAGCGATTGCTGTGGGTGGTCCGTCATCGGGATCAGTCCAGGCTGATTTCGATCACGGTTTCACCCTCGACCCGGATCTTGACGTCATCGAAGCTCGCACGGCCGAACAGCGGGTTTTTCGCGCCGTTCGAATAAGCGAAACTCTCGGCGCCGAACCCCAGTATGCCGTTGTCCAGCTTGTTGTTGCCATTGGCATCATGAACCACCACCACCGCGTAATCTCCGGGCGTCATGCGCACGAACTGCGAGGTGCAGGCGCCGACCGCGTCGGGCACGCATGGATACTGCGCGCGAGCGGTATTGAGAAACGATTCCTCAGAGTCGAATATCGACACCTCGACCGTTCCCGAGGGCGGGTCGGCGTCGACGACATTGACGGTCAGCGTGGTGTCTTCGGCCATGGCCGAGATAGGCGCGGACAGGGCGAGGAGGATGAGTAACGGCTTGATCGAAGGCATGGCGGAACTCCCGTTTCAACGCGGGCATTCTAACCCGAACCGGTCCCGGATTACCCGGCGAAATGGCGTTGAAGCGCGGAGGGCAGCAGGCGTTCGATCCGCTCACGCACGTCCTGTCGGTCCACCAGGTCGCTGACGAAGTCCAGCCGGTCGCTGTCCAGCACCAGCTTCTCGCCCAGGTCGTAACGCTCGATCCAATCCTCGTAGAGGCGCTCCAGCCGTTTCAGGTAGGACAGCGGAATGTCCTGCTCCATTGCGCGGCCACGCAAGCGGATGCGCCGCCTCAGGGTACGCATCGGGCATCGCAGGTAAATCAGCAGGTCCGGTGGCTGGATGGCCTGCAGGATAGACTGGTAGAAATCGCAATAGGTCGCCCAGTCACGGGCGTCGATTTTTCGCATTTGGTGCAGCGCGGTGGCAAATATCTCGGCGTCCTCGAAGATGGTCCGGTCCTGGATCACCACGCCGGGCGTGCGGTCGGCTTCCTGGTGGATACGGAACTTGTTGCTGAGGAAAAACAACTGCGAGGAAAACGCCCAGCGTTTCATATCGCGGTAAAAGTCTTCCAGGTAGGGGTTGTCGTCGTTGGGCTCGTAGAATGGCGCGACGTGATAGGTTGAGGTCAGGAACTCGAGCAGGGAGGATTTGCCCGCCCCGATGTTGCCGGCGATCGCGATAAAGCGCCGCGCCCCCCCGGACTGGAATTGAACGTCATCGTCGTTGCGTGGCTGCGATAAATCCATCCACGGATTATCGAACGGTTGCTCCGAAATTGGAACAGCCGGCGACTTTCGTGGTCTCAAGAACTTAGCCATCAGCAATCGCGCCCGCGGCCGTGAACGACCGTCCGGCGGCCGGCTGCTCGGCGCCGGATGCAATATCCACGGCTTTCAGTACACTATCGGGGTGGTCGGTCAGCATCGGCTTGAACCGAACGGCCTCCGCCTCACTCAAGGGAGAAGACAATGAATTTCAAGACGACGGTCGGCGTGTTACTCGCCGTCATGACGATGGCTCCGGGCGCGGTCCTGGCCACCAACACCGTGATTGCTGGTGAATTCGACGGCGCTGAAGAGCGGACTGCTCCACTGCCGGCGGCTTGCTCTGCGGAGAATCCGCTGGCCTACCAGAACGCGGGAACCTTCCAGGTGGCGGCAACCGGAACGTACGTCATCTTCGACGTGTTCAATTTCACGGGTGTCGATATAACCGCGATGATCTACGAGGGCGGCTTCGATCCCGCCAACCCGGCATCGCCCGTGACCCCCATCGGTATCGATTGGGTGGAGCAGATCGATCTGACGGCAGGCGTGGACTACACCCTGGTGGTACAGAACTGGTGTCAGAACCAGCAAGGGGCCTGGGCCCTGACGTTCTCGGGTCCGGGCAACGTGACCTCGGGCCTGGTCAGAGCCGTGCCGGAACAGACCCAGGGACTACTCACCAATTCGGACCCGGTGGCCTCCACCGAGTGCAACGTGGCGGGCTTCTACAAGGAATTCGGCCCGATCCGGGTGCAGCGAAGCGGTACCTACCACTACACCGATATTTCCGTGGAGTATGACGTGGATGTCTGCCTGCAGGTCTACACCGCCCCGTTCGACCCCAGCGAGCCGGATGCCAATCGTGTCGGTGGCGCGCTGGACGATTTCGAAGTGATCGACCTGGAAGCAGACACGGATTATTATTTTGTCCTGCAAAGCCTGGAAGGCAGCTTCTCGGATACGGGTGAGTATTTCTACGTGCTCGCGCCGCCTGCACCGTTTCGCATCAACAAGGCGCTGGCGGGGGCCTGGTACAACAGCCAGACCTCCGGACAGGGCTTGTTCATGGACGTCTACGACAATATCAATCAGATGTTCGTCGGCTGGTATACCTTCGACCTCTCCCGCCCCGTCGACGGCACCGCCCAGCTCGGTGAGCCGGGGCATCGCTGGTTGACCGCGTTTGGACCGATCGACGGCCCGAACGGCGATCTCGACGTCTTCTTGGCCAAGGGGGGCGCATTCGATTCGCCGAGCCCGGCGATCGACCCGCAGGAAATCGTCGGATCCATGACCGTGGAGTTCGACGACTGCATGTCGGGCACCGTGAATTACGCCCTGACCGATCCCGTGGTGGCAGGCGAGATACCAATCCAGCCCCTGGCGGCGGACCACGTGGAGCTTTGCGAGACCCTAACGGGCGGTCCGGGGATGCCGGGGCCTCTGTAACGTCCAGGGCCGATCGGCTACCCGGTGCAATGAAACAGCCGGGGCGCCGGTCTGGAAGGTGTAGCAGAAAACGGAATAGCGAATGACGAGTAAAAACCGCATACGAGCCTGGGAAATCACCAGCGAGAGTAACTACCTGAACCGGCGAGACTTCCTGCGCGGCTCCGGCATCGCGCTGGGCGGCGCCCTGGCGGCGACGGCATTACCCCGAGTGGCCGAAGCACGGCCGCCGGAACTCGAAACCGTAGCGTGGCCGGGCAGCACGGACGAGGCCCCCAACAGCTGGGAAGACATAACGACCTACAACAATTTCTACGAATTCGGCACCGCCAAGGAAGATCCCTATCGCAACGCCCAGGACTTCGTTACCCGTCCCTGGACGGTGCGCGTGTCGGGTGAATGCGACCGGCCCGGGGACTACGCTTACGAGGACATCGTGAAGCCGCATACGCTTGAAGACCGCGTGTACCGTCATCGGTGCGTCGAGGCCTGGTCGATGGTCGTTCCCTGGGTCGGCTTTCCGCTGGGCGACCTGCTGAAACGCTTCGAGCCGAATTCGAACGCGAAGTACGTCGCGTTCAAGACGCTTTACGATCCAGACCGGATGCCCGGGCAGCGGCGCCCGGTCTTGCGCTGGCCCTACCGCGAGGGCCTTACCATCGAGGAAGCCATGCATCCGCTGACGATCCTGTCGGTGGGTGTCTACGGCCGTGAGATGCCGAACCAGAAAGGCGCCCCGATGCGCCTCGTCGTGCCCTGGAAATACGGCTTCAAGGGGATCAAGTCGATCGTCGAGATCGAATTCACCCAGCGGCGTCCCCGGACCTCGTGGAACATGTCCGCGTCCAGGGAATACGGTTTTTATTCGAACGTAAACCCGGAGGTCGATCATCCACGTTGGAGCCAGGCGCGTGAGCGCCGTATCGGTGCGGGCCTGTTCGCACCCAAGCAGCCGACCCTGATGTTCAATGGCTACGGCGAGGAGGTCGCGCACCTCTACGCTGGGCTGGATCTGCGCAAAAACTACTAGGATTTTTGGGTGAGCACGCCTGGATGAAGGCAAAACACGTTCGCTTGCTGAAAGTCCCGGTCTTCGGCCTGAGCCTCATTCCCCTCGCCATCCTGGTGGCCGAAATTCTTGGCCTCTGGGGCCTGTCGTTGGGAACCAACCCGGTCGAGGCGCTGATCCATTTCACCGGTACCTGGGGTCTGAATTTCCTGTTGATCACGCTCGCGATCACGCCGCTACGGCGCCTGACGGGTCAGGCCTGGCTGGTCCGCTTTCGGCGCATGTTCGGACTGTTCGCCTATTTCTATCTCGTGCTGCACTTTCTGTCCTATGCCGGCATCGACCAACGATTTGCGCTCGGATTCATCCTCGAGGACATCGCCGATAGGCCTTACATCACGCTGGGATTCACGGCCTTCCTGATGCTGAGCGCCCTGGCGCTCACGTCCACGCGCGGCATGGTGCGCCGGCTGGGCCCTCGCTGGAAGAAGCTGCACCGCCTGGTCTACCCGGCGGCAATCCTGGGGGTCTGGCACTACTACTGGCTGGTAAAGGCCGATCTGCTCGAGCCGCTGCTTTACGCAGCGGGCCTGGCCCTGCTGCTCGGCATGCGTGCGTGGTGGCGCTGGCGTCAGCGGCGCGCAGCGGCGTCGTCTTCGCCGGCGTAACAGTTGCAGAAGCGCACCGGGTCGGAATAGGGGAATATATCGGCCTGGCCACCCTCCAGGATGTGTTGCTTGGTCTTCTTCCACCACTCCGGTGTCATCAGCTCCGCGTGGTTTTTTCGGAATTCGGTCATGTCGTCGGGGTCAGCGAAAAAGAACGGGCCGAACGTTTCGGGGAACACGTCGTCCTCCTTGACGGAGTACCACGGCACATCCGACATCATGTCATCGTAGTCGCGGGCGGGCGGAACCTTGCGGAAATTGCAGTCCGTGATGTAGCAGATCTCGTCGTAATCATAGAACACCACCCGGTTGTGCCGCGTAACGCCAAAGTTCTTCTTGAGCATGTCACCCGGAAAGATGTTGGCGCCGGCGAGGTCGCGAATCGAGTTCCCGTAGTCTTTGATCGCGGCGCGGCGTTCGGCTGCGGATGCGTTGGCGAGGTAGTTGTCGAGCGGTTCCATGCGTCGCTCGATGTAGATGTGCCGGATCACCATCTGGTCGCGGTCGAATTCGATCGAGCCGGCACAACGCTGCTTGAGCTGTTCCATCAGCTCGGGCTCGATGCGGTCGAGCGGTATGGCCACGTTGGAATATTCCAGTGTGTCGGCCAGCCGCCCGACGCGGTCGTGGTTCTTGACCAGCTGGTATTTTTCCCGGACCTCCTTCTCGGTGGACGTCTTGGGCGGATCGAAACGGTCCTTGATCATCTTGAACACGAATGGGAACGAGGGCAGGCAAAACACCAGCATCACCATGCCCCGCACGCCGGGCGCCACCTGGAAATTGTCGCGCGAGTGGCGAAGATGGTACTGCAATTGTCTGTAAAACAGGGTCTTGGCCTGTTTTTGAAGCCCCAGCATTGCGTACAGGTCGACCGGGGACTTGCGCGGCATGATGGTCATCAGGAAGCGAACGTAGGCGGACGGTACCTCCATGTCGACCAGGAAATAGGCTCGCGAGAAGCTGAACAGTACGGCAACGTCTTTTTGCCTCATCAAGAGGGCGTCCACGGTCATCGTGCCGTCTGGATTGCGCAGCAGGGGAATGACGAAAGGCTGACGGTCGGCCCCGTTGATCAGGCGACCGACGATGTAGGCGGCCTTGTTGCGAAAGAACAGGCTGTGCAGCACCTGCACCTGGTAATTGGGGTGTTCCTTCCAGCCCTGTTTGCGATGGTCGATTAGCGCACGCTCCAGCCAACGCAGATCGCGGCGCAGGTTTTCAAAGGGTGTTTTCAGTCCGTAGCTGGCCAGCAGGTCCAGCAGGCATCGGCGCAGACCCCGGGTGCCCGGGTAAAAACTGTGGTAGGTCGGCTGGGCGGCTTCGAGGTATTCGGTGCTGATGGCCGGTCGCCAGAAAATGTAATCGCTTTTATAGTAATCTCTGTGTAGAACTCTACAAGCTACTGAATTATAGTATGTTTCAGCACATTCAGCCTGCCAATGATTGAGCAGTTTCCCGGTGTAGGCGATTTTGATGCGCGGCCAGGAATCTGATCGTTGGGCGACTTCTCCGTAGGTTTCCTGGATGGTCGCAACGGTATCCCGAACCCGTTGCTCGTAGCCCTGGATGCGTTCCAGGCTGGCCTCGGCGGCGCCTTTCCAGTCGGCCTGCTCGAAATGTGTTTTGCCGGACCGACTGTACGTGCGGAACAACGCGTAATGACGGTCGAAGCCGTCAAGTATGGATTGGGCAATGCCGGACCAGGTATCCGGGTTCATGGCGATGGCGACTCTCGATGCGCGGGAAAACCATAGTATAATCGCCGTTCAACTTTCGAGGAGTTTTGAACGTGAAACGACTACTTTTGTTTATCGCTGCCGCCTCGATGGCAGTTTCTGCGCAAGCCCAGGAGGCCGACCCGGACGACCTGATCGTAATCCTGCCTGAAGATGCTCAAGAATGCGTGCTGCCTGCCGCACCCGACGCGATTCCCGAGAACGCCGATCTCGAGCAGCTCAAGGTTGCCAAGGCACAGGTAGGTGAATTCCAGGCCAAGGTCACCGAGTTTCGTACCTGCCTGGGGAATGCCGAAAAAAACGAGGACAATACGACGGGCAACAAGGCGGCCATTGTCGATTCCTACAACTATTCGGTTGAGATGGAAGAGCGCGTTGCGGCCCGTTTCAACGAGGCCGTGCGTGATTACAAGGAGCGCAAGGCGGCTGCCGAAGGCTAAGCACAAGCCGAGGCCGGGGCGCTTGCCCCGGCTCTCTGGCACCCAGTAGCAAAACCCCTTGAGAGGGTTTTTTTTTGCCCGGGGCGGATGCGTCAAAACGTCGAATCGCTTAAACTGGACTGCCTACTCGGGCATCTTTTCACAAGGATTCATTATGCGATTCTCCAAGTCCCTCCTGGTACTTTGCGCTGCCGTCCTGTTCTCCGCCGCGGGCCAGTCCTTCGCCGCTGACGATGACACGGGCCATCCCCTGGCCGGCATGCCTCTGCGTTCGATCGGCCCTGCACTGACTACCGGCCGCGTGGCCGATTTCGCGTTCCTGCCCGGCCAGTGGCAGAAGCATTATGTCGCGATGGCCAGCGGCAACCTCTGGAAGACCGAAAACAACGGGGTCACCTGGACTCCCGTGTTCGAGCACGAGGGCGCCTATGCGCTGGGTGTCGTGGAACTGGACCCGGCGAGTCCGAGCACGGTCTGGGTCGGCACCGGTGAAAACAACAGCCAGCGCAGCGTGGGTTACGGCGATGGCGTTTATAAGTCGATGGACGGCGGTAAGAGCTGGAAGAACATGGGACTCAAGGATTCCGGCCACATTTCCACGATCCGGATTCATCCCGAAGACAGCAACGTGGTCTGGGTGGCCGCGCAGGGCCCGTTATGGGATTCGGGAGGAGATCGCGGCCTTTACAAGACCACCGACGGCGGCGAAAACTGGGAACGCATTCTGTTTGTCGACGAGGACACCGGGGTGAACGAATTTGTCGCGCATCCAGCTGATCCCGACGTCATGGTCGCCTCCAGCTATCAGCGCCGGCGTCACGTGTGGACGCTGATCAACGGCGGACCGGGCAGTGGTATCCACAAAACCACCGACGGCGGCAAGACCTGGCGGGAAGTGACCCAGGGTGTGCCGGAAGGTGACCTCGGCCGCATCGGCCTGGCGATGGCGCCCTCTGCGCCCAACGTGCTGTACGCGATTATCGAAGCCGATAAAGAGGGCAAGGGCGTGTACCGCAGCACCGACTTCGGTGAAAGCTGGGAGAAACGTTCGGACTACATGACCACCAGTCCCCAGTACTACAACGAGCTGTACGTCGACCCGAACGATGCCGATGTACTGTATTCGATGGATACCTTCACTCATCGCTCCGAGGATGGCGGTAAAACCTGGAGCAGGGTCCCGCTCAACAGCCGCCACGTCGACGACCATGCCTTGTGGATCGACCCGGCCAACTCGGACCACCTCTATATCGGCGGCGATGGTGGCGTGTACGAGTCCTGGGACTACGGCGAGACCTGGCGCCACGTCGGCAATCTGCCCACCGTGCAGTACTACCGGGCGACCCCGGACAACGATGCGCCGTTCTACAACGTTTGCGCCGGCACCCAGGACAACCTCACGCAATGCGGCCCAAGCCGCACCACGTACACCGACGGCATCACCAACGCCGACTGGTGGTTCGTCCAGTTCGGCGACGGCTTCAAGGCGCAGATCGATCCAACCGACCCGAACATCATCTACGCCCAGTACCAGTACGGGGGGTTGGCGCGCTTTGACAAGGTGACTGGCGAGCGCCTGACGATTACGCCTCAGCCGGGTGCCGATGAAAATGCCTACAAGTGGAACTGGAACGCGCCGCTGATCATTTCCCCGCATGACCCGCACCGGCTGTATTACGGGGCCCAGAAGCTGTTTCGCTCGGACGATCGCGGCGAAAGCTGGACGGTGATCAGCCCGGACCTCAGCCGTGGCCTGGATCGCAACAAGCTCGAGGTCATGGGGCGGGTCTGGAGCGTCGATACCATTGCGAAGAACATGTCGACCTCCATTTACGGCGCCCTGATTGCTGTCTCGGAAAGTCCTCTGGTCGAGGGCTTGTTGTACGCCGGCACGGATGACGGTCTCATCCACGTCAGTAGTGACGGTGGCGAGAACTGGTCCGCCGTGGATTCGTTCCGCGGCGTCCCGGATATGTCGCTGATCGAGGACATCATCGCCTCCCGGCACGACGCCGACGTGGCCTATGCCGTCATCGATAACCACAAGCGCGGCGACTACACGCCGTACGTGCTCAAGACGACGGATCGGGGTGCGAGCTGGAGGTTGATTTCGAGTGACCTGCCGCCACGCGGCAGCGCGCACACGATCGCCGAAGACCACGTGGACCCGGACCTGTTGTTCGTCGGTACCGAGTTCGGCGTGTTTTTCAGCAATGACGGGGGTGAGGCTTGGAGCGAACTGACGTCGCTGCCGACCATCGCCGTACGCGACCTCGAAATCCAGCGCCGGGAGACGGACCTGGTGGTCGGAACGTTTGGCCGTGGCGTTTACATCCTGGACG
>JABDPF010000018.1 GCA_013042915.1 Lysobacterales bacterium | reverse complement strand
CTCCACGCCTCGGCTGCTGGTTGCGCGGCGGCATGCCGGGCACATCGAAAAAGCGGCGGAAAAATTCGGGCATGTCCTCGGGGCTGGGTTGGCCCTGCGCATTGCCCTCGTCGCCTGGAAACGCTTCCCCAAATTGGGTCACGCGGATGTTGACGACGGCGGGCCCCGCTTCCTCGACCAGGGACGTAAAGTCGGGAAGTCCCGTCACTTTGGCGAAACCGGTATTGCTCAGGGCCAGGCCAAAGACGGCCAGCAGGCCCAGGAAGAAATTCGTGTTCAAAAAGCTACGCTGTGTATTCACTCGAAAACCTCGCATTGTCCGATACGCACAACATGGACAGCCGCATTGCCGGGAAATTCAACCGGCCGGCTGCGTATCAACAGAACGGCCGCTCCGGCACAAACCACGGCGGCCGCCAATACCATCCAATCTGTTGCTGAATCCGATAAATGCAAGCCCCCCGCGAGAATATTTCCTGCGATCGCGCCGGCCAGCCCGGCCAGCAGGGGCAACAGGTAAAGGCGAACTACCAGGGCAAGGAACACGGATTCTTTTAAACCGACAACGACCGCCTGGCCGTCTCGGGCGTCAACTTCGTTGTCGAATTCCATCACGACGGGTTTTCTTCGAAACAGTTTCCCGAACACCCCGGCCCCGCATCCCTTGCCGGCATCACAGGTGCTGCAGCCGGTCAATCCGCCAATTCGCACGTGGATGCGGTTCTCGACCACACGGATGACTTTGCCCTGCTGTTCTATCAAGGCTTGGGTTGGTCAGCGGGTTCAGCGGGATGCCGCAACGGATTTACCGATCATCTGCACGGTGACGGCGGGTACGTTGCCGACGACCGTCACCAGCACGTCGTCCGCGGCACGCGTGAACACGTGCGTCGTGCCGTGTTGCTGGGTAATTTCCGGATGACCACGGGCGGACTCGACACTTTCCACGTACACCGAGACGGCCGCCAGCCCATCGCTGTAAACCAGGTGCTCGTAGGCCTCACTCTCGAGGTAGCGGTGCGTCGTCAGTGAAAAGCCGGGCGGAAGCCGCTTGGGATGCCAGCGCGGAGGCGTTTGCTGGGCAAGTCCGCCGGCAGGCAGGCTGCTGTCGACCGGCTCCATGGAGGACATTCCCTTGCCGGGCTTGAGTTCGTTCCGATCCACGGCCGAACCGAGTTTGAGGTCGGTGAACATCAGTTTAGCCAGTGGTTTGCTCGCGCTGTCCAGGAGCACCCATTTGAGCAGCAGGCCGGAGTGCTTCTCCAGCCACAGGGAATAACCATATCGGTAGCGATCGCGCGGAAGCACCTTGACATGACGCGCCTGGTGGCCGGCGATCAGCGTTTGCTCGCCCATTTTGAGGGCATAGGAACGCCCGGCTTCCCCGGCGTAGTCTGTTGGCAATGCCGGAAAGAAGGTCTGCCCAAACCCTCTGTCCGCCAGCACCGCGCCGCCCTCACCCAGCGACCACCGGACACCGTCGGCGTCACGCAGCAACTCGCGGGGCGTGCCGGTCAGGGCCACCAATCGCTCCTGGACGCCATTCTCGCCGGAAACGTGCGTGATGCGCATGGTTTCCATCTGGTCGCCCTGGATATAGACGAAGGTACCCTGGTAGGTCATCTGGCTCATGGCCGCGGACATGCGATCGAGCCAGTCCTCGGCGCTGTCGCCCGCGTGCGCCGAAGCCAAACAAGCTGGCAGGAGCAGGACGGCGGCGAGAAGGCTGATGACGGCTCGCATCATTGCGAATCGGGCGATTCAGTGCTCCGAGCAGCCGATTCGGCCTGACTATCGGTCTCGGCTTCCTCGGCGGTCGGCGCTTTGCGTGCGACCACCAGCGGAACGAATCCGACGAGGCCCCTCGCGCTGTTGCTTCCGGTAGCCTGGTAATGCCTCAGCAGGTATCGGTCGACACTGGCGTTCGAGGCGGCCTGCGTCGTGACCGGGGTCGCGGGAATGCCTTGCGGGCTGTTGAACGGCTCAACCGTGTTTTCAACCACTCCACCCTCAGGCAGCGCCTGGCCCGGCGTACCGCCCGGCCCGACGGCCAGAACGGCCATCAGGGCGACCGAGGCGGCAATGGCCACTCCGGCAAAAGGCTTCAGCCATCCCGTGGCCACCCGTCGCACGGTCGGGGGCTCCTCCTCGTCGATAGCACGGCTGATGCGCGCGCTCAGTCCGCTTGAAGCGAGGCCTCCTTCGGGATCGCGCAGACAGTCACGAACCATGTGGTAGCGTGTCCAGGCCGCACCCAACTCGTCGTCCGTTCCGAGACGCCGCACCAGGAAGCGGCTGGTATCCCGGTCGATTTCGCCATCCATCAGGCTGGAAACGTGTTCACGTATTTCTTTGGTCATCGATCTGTACCGTTCATGTTTCATTTATTCCCCGTCTAGCAGGGGTTTGAGTTTGACGTCGATTGCCTCGCGCGCTCTGAAAATGCGGGAGCGCACCGTGCCGATCGGGCAATCCATCGTCACGGCGATGTCTTCATAACTCATGCCTTCGATTTCGCGTAGCATGATGGCCGTCCTCAAGTCGTCCGGCAATCCGGCGATGGTGTCGTAGACGGTGGTCTTGATTTCCTCGCGCAGCAGTTCATTTTCGGGCGTGCCCTGCTCCTTGAGACGACTTTCGATATCGTACTGCTCGGCATCGCTCGCATCGATATCGAACGCCGGCGGACGCCGCTTACGCGCCACAAGCCAGTTCTTCGCCGTGTTGATGGCGATGCGATAGAGCCACGTGTAAAAGGCGCTGTCGCCGCGAAAACGGTCGATGGCGCGGTAGGCCTTTATGAATGCTTCCTGGGCGACATCCATTGCCTCGTGCTGGTCAGCCACATAGCGAGACACCAGGCTGACGATTCGATGTTGGTACTTCTTGATGAGCAGGTCGAAGGCACGCTTATCGCCCTTCTGCACCCGCTCCACCAACAATTGATCGACCTCTGCCTCGCTCATCCGCGGCTGTTCCACTTCCTGTTTATTTGTCCGATCGCCCGCACGGATCCCGTTAGGGACCGGATCGGTGTCGGCTCGGGTGACCCTGAGTTGTGATACTGCCGCCATAGCTGTCGGCTTCCTCCGCTGAGCATAACATGGCCGTCAGCCCTTCTGTGCGATATGACAGGCTGGCACGGCGTGAGTTCCCGTAGCGGACGTATATTTTTTTCCATGCAGTTGTCGTGCAAGTCGTGTGGGGCTTTGCGATAATAACGGATTGATTTGGCACTTCTACCCAACCACCTACAGCATAGGCTTTCGACGATCATGGAATTTCTCAAGAAGCTCGGCATAAACGAGTTCAACCCCGGCGCCTGTTTTGGTCTAGACAAATGGTCCAAGACCACTGACCAGGGCGTTATCGAATCCAACAACCCGGCCACCGGGGAGCTTATCGGCAGCATTTATGGCGCCTCCGAAGCCGATTACGAAAAAATGATGGAAAAGGCCCAGTCCGTCTTCGAAGAATGGCGCAAAGTACCTGCCCCACAGCGTGGCGAGGCGGTTCGCTTGTGCACCGAAGCGCTGCGTCGCAACAAGGACGCACTCGGCAGCCTCGTCGCACTCGAAATGGGCAAGATCAAGCCCGAGGGCGACGGCGAAGTCCAGGAGATGATCGATATCGGCGATTTCGCCGTTGGCCAAGCACGCATGCTTTACGGCTTGACCATGCACTCCGAGCGCCCGCAGCACAGGATGTACGAGCAATGGCATCCGCTGGGCGTTGTCGGCGTGATTTCAGCCTTCAACTTCCCGGTAGCCGTGTGGGCCTGGAACGCCTTTATTTCGGCGATTTGTGGCAACGTGACCGTGTGGAAACCTTCCTCGAAGGTGCCGCTGTGCATGACGGCCGTGCAAAATATCTGCAACGAGGCCCTGAAAGACGGCGGCTTCCCGCCCATCTTCCTGAGCTTTGCCGCCTGCGGCCACGACCTGGCCAACCGCTTCGTCGAAGACGCTCGCGTTCGACTCGTGTCGTTCACCGGTTCGACCTGGGTGGGCCGCAACGTCGGTCAGCGCGTGGCTGAGCGCTTCGGGCGCACCATCCTGGAACTGGGCGGCAACAACGCGATCATCCTGGACGAAACCGCCGACCTGAAGATGGCCATTCCCGCCATCGTGTTCGGAGCGGTCGGCACCGCCGGCCAGCGCTGCACGACTACGCGTCGTTTGTTCGTACCAGAATCAATGATGGAAAAGGTTACCGGACAGCTCGTCGATGCTTACCGCCAGGTCCGCATCGGCGATCCGCTACAAGACGACACGCTGATGGGGCCGCTGGTCGACGCAGCGGCCGTTCGCGATTTCGAGAAAGCCATCGAGCAGGTGCACGAGGTTGGCGGAGAAATCCTGGCCGGTGGAAAGGCCATCGACGGCGATGGGTTTTTCGTCGAGCCAACCATCGTCAAGGCGCGGAACGAGTGGGATATCGTGCAGACCGAAACCTTCGTGCCGATCCTCTACGTAATTCCTTACGGCCGCATCGAAGACGCGCTCCGCATGCACAATGACGTGCCGCAGGGGCTCTCGTCGGCCATCTTTACGACCGACGTGCGGAATTCCGAACTGTTCCTGTCCTCCGTCGGGTCCGACTGCGGCATCGCCAACGTCAATATTGGAACGTCCGGGGCCGAGATCGGCGGGGCATTCGGTGGCGAAAAGGAAACCGGGGGCGGGCGCGAGTCGGGTTCGGACGCCTGGAAGGCCTATATGCGACGGCAGACGAATACGATCAACTGGGGCACGGACCTTCCGCTGGCCCAGGGCATCAAATTCGACCTGTAAGTAACGGCGCATGCTGTACAGCCTCGTCCGCAAGGCCCTGTTTGCCGTCGATCCCGAGACGGCGCACGACCTGACGCTCGAAGCGCTCAAGCTGGGTGGCTGGAGCGGTGCGACGCGGCTGCTGTGCCGAGAGAAAGACCAGCCCGTGCAGTGCATGGGCCTGACATTTCCCAACCCGGTGGGCGTCGCGCCCGGCCTCGACAAGAACGCCGACTGTTTCGAAGCCCTGGGCGACCTGGGCTTCGGCTTCGTCGAGGTCGGCACGGTGACGCCCAGACCTCAGCAGGGAAACCCCAAGCCCAGGGTCTTCCGCCTGACCAAAGCGCAGGCGATGATCAACCGCCTGGGCTTCAACAACAAGGGAGTCGACTACCTCGTCGAGCGGGTCCGGAATCACCGTTTCCGAGGCGTACTCGGCATCAACATCGGCAAGAACTTCGACACGCCGATGGAGCGCGCCACCGAGGACTACCTGCATTGTCTCGATAAGGTCTACCCGTTCGCGGATTACGTGACCGTCAACATCTCGTCTCCCAACACGAAGAACCTGCGGGACCTCCAGGGCGAGCACGAACTCGATGCCCTGCTCGGCGCACTTGCCGAGCGGCGGACCGAGCTTTCCGATCAGTACGATCGCTGCGTGCCGCTGGCGCTGAAGGTGGCGCCGGACCTCGATGACGACGCCATAGCCGTGATCGCGCAGGTCGTCAGCCATCACCGCATGGACGCCGTCATTGCGACCAACACGACCATCGACAGGGCTGCCGTGGCAAACATGGAACACGCCGAGGAGGCCGGCGGTCTCTCCGGTGCCCCGCTGAAGGAAAAGGCGGACCGTGTCCTGGGTGAACTTCGCCAGGCGCTGCCGCCCGAGGTCGGCATGATCGGCGTGGGGGGCATCACCTGCGGCCAGGACGCGGTCGACAAGCTGGATCTCGGCGCCGACCTCGTACAGTTCTACACCGGCATGGTCTACCGCGGCCCGGACCTGGTCACCGAGTGCCTCGAGTCCATCGCTGCCCGCCGGACGGAATGAAAGCAACCCCCGACGCTTCGCTCCAGGCGCTGAACAGCTTCGGCTTGTCGGCGCAGGCCCGGCTACTGGCGGTAATCGAACACGAGGAGGACATCCTCGCCCTGCCCGCGTTCGACCCCGCCTTCGATTTCATGATGGGCGGCGGAAGCAACGTCATTTTCGTCAGCGACGTGCCGGGCACGCTGTATCTCAACCGCATTACCGGCAAACACATCGTCGACGACAACGGTTCAACGGTCCGAGTCGAAATCGGTGCCGGTGAGAACTGGCACCAATTGGTGCGCTGGTCACTGGACCAGGGGCTGCATGGCCTGGAAAACCTGGCCTTGATACCCGGCAGCGTGGGCGCCGCGCCGATACAGAACATCGGGGCCTATGGCGTGGAGTTGTCCTCGGTGCTCGAATCCGTGACGGCCTGGGACTGGTACTCGGCCAGCTGGGTATCGCTGAGCCGCGAGGACTGCCGCCTGGCCTATCGTGACAGCCTGTTCCGCAGCGCCGAGCCGGACCGATACCTGATCACCTCGGTCGAATTCAAACTGAGCAGGCAATTCAAGCCGCAACTCGACCACGCCGAATTGCGAGAAGAACTGTGCCATCCTCCGGACAAAGCCTCCGCACGCGATGTCTTTGACGCCGTCGTCCGATTGCGTCGCCGCAAGTTGCCGGACCCTTCCCTGACCGGCAATGCCGGCAGCTTTTTCAAGAACCCGATCGTGGACGAGAACATAGCCCGCGAGCTGCAGGAGCATCACCCGGGTATTCCGCGCTGGCCGAGCCCTGACGGACGGACCAAGGTCTCAGCCGCCTGGATGATCGAATCCTGTGGACTCAAGGGCGTGCGCGAGGGCGGCGCCGGCGTCTCGGAACAACACGCGCTGGCCATCGTCAACCATGGCGGCGCAAGCGGTCACGACGTGAGTACGCTGGCCGTGGAAATCCAGAAGGCGGTTTACGAGCGCTTCGGCGTGCGCCTGGAACCCGAACCTCGCCTGGTCGAGTTCGACGTCTGACCCAAAAACCGAATCGAATCAAAACCACCCGAACCCGGCCCCGGTGCAGCACCGGGGCCTTGTTTTTGAAACGGGGATTGGAAACCCGCGGTCAACGACTTATATCCAGGCACCGGCAGGGCATACCCCCTTCCAGGGGCGTATGAGCCCTGGACGGGCTCAGACCGAGCGCCACACGGATGTGCCCGCCAGGGAGCGTCCCCTGGAAGGGGGTATGCCCTGCCGGAGCCGAGTTCAGCGCGATCTGGATACGGTCCGCTATTCGAATCAGAACGCGTTGAGACCTGTAAGCTCGCGGCCCACAACGAGCTGGTGCACGGTTTCCGTGCCTTCGTAGGTGATCACGCTTTCCAGGTTCAGCATGTGGCGGATGGCCTGGTACTCGGTGGTGATACCGCTGCCCCCCAGGATGTCACGGCAATCGCGCGCGATATCCAGCGCCATCCTCACGTTGTTCCACTTGGCCACGCTGACCTGGGTGGGCTGCATTTTTCCGGCGTCCTTGAGGCGGCCGAGCTGCAGCGAGAGCAATTGCGCGGTCGTGATGCGGCGCGCCATCTCCGCCAACCGAATCTGGATGGCCTGGTTGGCCGCCAGGGGCCGCCCAAAAAGCGTTCGGTCCGCCGTGTATTCTATGGCCTCCTCGAGGCAGGCGATGGCCGAGCCGATCGGTCCCCAGGTGATGCCGAAGCGCGCCTGGTTCAGGCAACTCAGCGGGCCCTTCAGCCCGACCACGCCGGGCAGACGGTTCGAATCGGGAACCCGGACGTCGTCAAAATACAGCTCCGAGGTTACCGAGGCGCGCAGGGACATCTTCGAATGAATTTCCGGCGCGTCGAACCCGGGCATGCCCTTTTCGAGCACGAATCCCATGATGCCGTCCTCGGTCCTGGCCCAGACGACGGCGATATCGGCAATCGTGCCATTGGTGATCCACATCTTGGAACCGTTGACAATCCAGTCATCGCCGTCACGCCTGGCGTGCGTTTTCATGTTGGCCGGGTCGGAACCTCCGTGGGATTCGGTCAGCCCGAAACAGCCGATGATCTCGCCGGTCGCCATGCCGGGCAGCCAGCGTTGCTTCTGCTCTTCGCTGCCAAAGGCGTGGATCGGGTACATGCACAGGCTGGACTGGACGGAGACGAAACTGCGCAGGCCGGAATCACAGCGCTCGAGTTCCTGGCAGATCAGGCCGTAGGACACGCCGTTCAGGCCGGCACACCCGTAACCTTCCAGGCTGGAGCCCAGCAGGCCCATATCGGCGATCTCGGGCACCAGGTCGGCCGGGAACGTGGCCTCGTCGAAGTGCTTTGCGATGATCGGCATGGCGCGTTCGTCCACGAAGCGTGCAACGCTGTCCTTGATCATGACTTCTTCTTCGCTCAACAGGGAACGGACGTCGTACAGGTCGGTCGGGTTCAGCTTGGCCATTAGATACTCCGGCGTTAAAAGGCCGGGCGTTGAGGCGCCCGGCCGGAAACAGTCTTTTTCATTTAAGCGATCCGCTATTTTACAGCGTTCCGTATGCCGTGGGGTACATGTGCCGAGGCCACGTGCTGCTTGGCGGACTCGATGTGAACTTGCTGGTCGTCGAAAAAGATATCGGCGCCGAAGGCTTTGAGGAATTCGCCCTTCTCGCGCCCGCCCAGGAACAACGCCTCGTCGATGCGGATGCCCCACTCGCGCAGGGTCAGCACCACGCGCTTGTGGGCCGGCGCCGAGCGGGCGGTTACCAGTGCGGTCCGAATCGGGTTGTTCTCGATCGGGAACGCTGACTGGATCTTGTGCAGGGCCTCGAGCACACCCTTGAACGGGCCGCCCGACAAAGGCTGGTTGGCGGCATCGCGTTCGCTGCTGTGAAATTCCTCGAGCCCGCGCTCCTGGAATACCCGTTCTGCCTCGTCGCTGAAAATCACGGCGTCGCCGTCAAAGGCAATCCGCAACTGGCCATCGCCATCGCCGGCCGCGCTGCCGGGCAGGATCGTGGCTGCGGCGTAGCCCTTGGCCAGCGCCTGGCTGACGTCCCTGGCGTTGGTCGAGAGCAGCAGATCGGCGCCGAACGCCTCCATGTACTTGTAGGGGCTTTCCCCGTTGGTGAACGCCATGCGCTCGACGTTAAGCCCGAAATGCTCGATGGTATTGAAGATTCGCAAGCCGGTATCCGCGCTGTTGCGCGAGAGCAGGATGATTTCGACGCGCGGGTGGCGCACGTGGTCCTCGTTGAGAGCCAGCAATTTCCTGGCCAGCGGAAACGCGACCCCGGGCTCCAGGATCACGTCCTCGTTTCGAACCTGGTAGTCGTGGTATGCCTCGAGACCCTGGCGCTCGAAAAGCTCGTGGCTTTCGCGAAGATCAAACAGGGCCCGCGACGAAATCGCGATGGTCAGTATCTGCACGTCTTCGCCTGTGACGTTTGGCGGTTTATTAGCATTACCCATGGACGTATTCTAGACGGGTTGTTTCTCGTAACGCGAGAATTGACCCAATCGAGCGAAGCGCGGGTCGGGTAGGAAGTGCGGTTTTGCCGCCCGCAAAGCGGCGTTGATTGAAGACCGGAGCGCACGAGCGTCACCGGGGCGACGTGAGTTGCCGCAACGTCGTCAAGTGCAGCCGTTTTTCGACGCAGTCGAAGAATGCGAAACGAGGTCTCACTATCATGCGAACCACAACGTTTTTACTGCTCCTCTCCATCTCATCCATCGTCCAGGCAAACGACTTGACTGGCCGCGAACTGGTGCAAAAAGCCATGGACCAATGGCGGGGGCTGACTTCCCACGGCGTTTCCACGATGACAATCCACCGCCCGGACTGGGAACGATCGATGACGCTGGAATCCTGGAGCAAGGGCGACAAGACCACCCTGGTCAGGGTGGTGGCCCCGGCCAAGGACGAAGGCAACGGCACCCTGCTGATCGACACCAACCTGTGGACCTACGCGCCCCGCATCAACCGAGTCATCAAGGTGCCCTCGTCGATGATGTCGCAAAGCTGGATGGGCAGCGATTTCTCCAATAAAGATATTGCCAAGTCGACCGACATCATTGACCAGTACGACCACGAGATCACCGACACCGCGCAACGGGACGAGCACGTCGTCTACACCGTCACCTCGATCCCGCACGAGGACGCCGCGGTGGTCTGGGGCAAGGAGGTCCTGGTCGTTCGCGACGATTTCGTGTTGATCGAGCAGCAGTTCTGGGACCAGGACGGCGAACTGGTGAAAAAACTCGAGGCGGTCGAGATCGCGGAAATGGGCGGTCGTCCGGTCGCGCGCATTCTGCGGATGGGCAAAGTCGAGACGCCCGAAGAGTGGACGCAGCTCACGACCGATGAGATCGAATTCGACGCCGACCTGCCCGATCACCTGTTCACTCTCTCCAACCTGAGGAATCCAAGGCGGTGACCCTGCTGTTGCGGATGGCCTGGCGCAACCTGTGGCGGCACGCCCGCCGCACCTGGCTGACCGTGACCGCGATGATTTTTTCAAACGTGCTGCTCGTCTTCATGATCGCGCTGCAGTTCGGTACGTACGACATGATGATCAACAACACGCTCCGTGCTTTCAGCGGGCATTTGCAAATCCAGGCCGAGGGTTACCAGGAGAACCAACGCATACGCAGCAGCATCCCGTCGATTGCCGACCTTGCGCGCGATACCCGCGGCGCCCTGCCCTCCGTCGGCGTGAGCGCGCGCGCCGCGGCCTTCGCGCTTGCCTCGAGCGAAGAGCGGTCCTACGGCATCCAGGTCATCGGCGTGGAGCCCGAATACGAGCCGACCGTTTCGACCCTGCCGGGCTTGCTGGCGCACGGGCGCTTCCTGAAGGACGAAATGGTACCCGAGATCGTGATCGGCGCCGTCATGGCGCGCAACCTGAAAGTGACCGTCGGGGACGAAATCACCCTGCTGGGCAGCGGCCGCGACGGCTCGTTCGCTGCCGCGGTGATGACGGTCGTCGGCATATTCGACACCGGCATGGCCGAGATGGACCGCAGCATCGCCGAGGTGCCGCTGCCGTTTTTCCAGGAGGTGTTCGCCATGCAGGACCACGGCCACCAGGTCGTGATGGCGCTGAATGACCTCGATGCCCTGCCCGCCGCTACGGCCGCGGTTCTTCCCCTGGCCGATGCCCGTGAGGGGCTCGTCGCGCTGGACTGGGTCGCACTGAACCCGGGGCTCAAGCAAGCCATCCAGGCCGACATGTCCAGCGCCTGGTTCATGTACGGCGTGCTGATCGTGCTGGTGGCCTTCAGCGTGCTCAACACCCAGCTGATGTCGGTGCTCGAGCGCACGCGCGAATTCGGCGTGATCTCGGCGCTCGGTGTCCGCCCCAGGCGCCTGGCTGCGCTGGTCATGCTCGAGACCACGCTAATGGCACTGCTCGGCCTGCTGATCGGCCTGGCGCTCGGCTGGCTGGTCACGGTGTATTTTCACCAGGCGGGGTTCACCTACCCCGGCATGGAACAGGCCGCCGAACGATTCAACCTGCCCAGCCGGATTTATCCAAGCGTCACGTTTTCGTCGATACTGCTGGGTCCGTCGGTGGTCTTCGGTTTCTGTCTGCTGGCCTCGATTTATCCGGCCCTGCGCCTGTTGCGCCTGCGTCCGGTCGACGCCATGAGGACGGTCGCATGAGCGGTTCACTCCCGATCGGCGCCCTCGGCCGTCTGGCCTGGCGCAACCTGTGGCGAAATTACCGCCGTACGCTGGTGATGTTGCTCGCCATCGCGGTGGGCGTGTGGGCGATGATTTTCATGACCGCGCTGATGCGGGGCATGGTGGACCAGATGATCGAGGACGGCATCGCTGCCCTGCCGGGCTACGTTCAGGTGCACCACCCGTCGTATCGCGATGACCCGAGCATCGCCAACCGTATCCCCGAACCGGATGCGGCCTTTTCCGCGGCACTCGACACACCGGACGTCATGGCCTGGACCGCGAGGGTCCGCGTCCCCGCTATGGTTTCCAGCGAACGCGACAGCCGCGGCGTGACCCTGCTGGGTGTCGATCCCGCCGGCGAGATCGCGCTGGGTTTCGACACCGAAGATATCGTGGCGGGACGCTGGCTGGACGGGCCGGACGACAGCGGCCTGGTCGTGGGTCGCAAACTGCTCGAGCGTTTGGAGACAGACCTCGGCAAACGCGTCGTTTTAATGAGCCAGGACCCGAACAACGACATCGCGGACCGCGGTTTTCGCGTTGTGGGAGTCTATCGTGCATCCCTGCCGGTGCTGGAGGAAACCTTTGTTTATGCCGGCAAGACCCGCGTACAGACGATGCTGGGCATCACCGCCCAGGTCTCCGAAATCGCGGTCAGCGGACGGGACTATCGCAATGTCGATGGGCTGGTGGCGGCCGTGTCGGCCGCTGCCGACAGCGAGGCCGAAGTGGTTCCCTGGATGGAACTCGATTCCTACTTGGACAGCATGCTGCGGGTGATGGACGGCTTCGTCCTGGTCTGGATGGTGGTGGTGTTCGTGGCGCTGAGCTTCGGCCTGGTCAATACATTGATGATGGCGGTGTTCGAGCGCATCCGCGAGTTCGGCCTGATGCAGGCACTGGGCATGAAGCCGCGCGCGATCATGTTCCAGGTGCTGCTGGAATCGCTGATGCTGCTGACCCTGGGCTTGTTGATAGGGAACATCCTTGCCGTCGCCTCGGTCCTGCCGCTCAGCGGAGGCATGGACCTGGGCGTGGTGGCCGAGGGCATGGAGATGATGGGGGCCGCGGCAGTGCTCTATCCTGCCCTGAAAACCGGCGACGTGCTGCTGGCGAACGCGGTCGTCATCATTTTGGGCATTGTCACCAGCCTGCTGCCCGCCTGGCGAGCGTCGCGTTACCGCCCGGTCGAGGCTATCGCAAAAACCTGAACATCAACCGTGAGTCGGGAGAGCCAACATGGCTGAAATCAAGTGCGTCGATCTCTGTAAAACCTATCTCCAGGGTGACGCCGAGGTACGCGCCCTGGACCACGTTACGCTGGACATCGAGCCGGCATCGTTCATCTGCCTGTCCGGGCCGTCCGGTTCCGGCAAGACCACGTTGCTGAACGCGATCGGCGGTCTGGATGAACTCGATTCGGGGGCAATCAGCATCGACGGCGAGCGCGTGGACCGGCTGGACGGAGGGGCGCTGGCCGACCTGCGCTTGCGGCATATCGGCTTCGTATTCCAGTCGTACAACCTGATTCCCGTGCTGTCCGCCCGCGAAAACGTCGAATTCGTGATGCAGGTCCAGGGCTTGCCGGCCCGCGAGCGGTCGCAAAAGGCTAGGGATATCCTGCGGGAAGTCGGGCTCGAGGGAATGGAAGACCGCCGACCGGCGCAACTGTCGGGCGGTCAGCAGCAGCGCGTGGCCGTGGCGCGCGCGATCGTCAGCCAACCCAAGCTGGTGCTGGCCGATGAGCCGACCGCCAACCTCGATTCGACATCGGCCGACCAACTCATGCGCCTGTTCCGCGATCTCAACGACACCCATGGCGTCACCTTCATGATCGCCACCCACGACGAGCGCGTGATGCGTTATGCGAAACGGTTGATCCGAATGCAGGACGGCAAAGTCATCGGCGACGACCTGCAGCGGCCGATCGATCGGTAATGAAACGGCCCATCGTCATCCTCTTGTGGCTCGGCGTCGTCTTAGGCAGCAGCCCAGTGACGGCCGCGGAGCCGTGGGAGTGGGCCGGGCACTTCAAGTACCGTTTTGACTTCCTGAGCTTCCCCGAGAACAGCCTGTTTCGGGACCCGCTGGGTTCGACGGCCATCGACCAGGGAATGGAAACGCGGATCAAGCTCAGTCGGCGCTGGGCGCGTTGGGATGTGCGTGCCGACTACCAGTTCATTGCACTTCACCGGGACACCGGAGTACTGGGCCGGTCCTTTGCCGGGTTGCCCGGCCCGGGCGTTTCGGTCATCAACGATCGGCGACGCTGGTTCGACCTGACCTGGACGATTACCGAGCGCGACAAAAGTGCGCTGTTGCACCGCTTCGACCGCGTCAGTATCGGGTACACCAGCAAATCGCTGGCATGGCGGTTTGGCAGGCAGGCCATCAGCTGGGGCAACGGCATGCTTTACAACCCGATGGATATCTTCAATCCCTTCGACCCGGCGGCCGTCGACAAGGAATACAAGAGCGGCGATGACATGCTCTACGGGCAGTACCTGTTTCCCGACGGCAGCGACATCCAGGCCGTCGGCGTGGTGCGGCGCGACCCCCTGAGCGGTGACGTCGAAGCCCGGCAGTCGTCGCTGGCGTTCAAATACCACGGGTTTGTCGGCATGAACGAATTCGATCTGCTCGCTGCCGAGCACTACGATGAGACGGTTCTGGGCGTGGGCGGAAGCGTCGCACTCGGCGGGGCGGTGTGGCGAGGCGACCTGACCTGGACCGACGCGGACACCAAGGGTGCAACGCTCTCGGCCGTCACCAGCATCAGTTATTCATGGATTTGGCGCGGGCGGAACGTGAACGGCGCGCTGGAGTACTACCACAACGGCTTCGGTCAGACCGGCGGCGACTACGCACCGAACTCGCTGCAGGCCAACCCCGACCTGCTCGCGCGGCTCAGCCGCGGCGAGGTGTTCTCACTGGGACGAAACTACGTTGCCGGCACGGCAACCATCGAGATCACGCCGCTGTTTCTGCTCACGCCAACCGTTTTCATCAACCTGGCCGATCCCAGCGCGCTCGCGCAGATCTCGGCACGCTACGACTGGAAGGAAAATCTGGTGGTGCTGGGTGCCCTGAACTTGCCCATCGGTCCGTCCGGTTCCGAGTTTGGCGGCATCGAATCACCGGTGCAGGGGCTTTACCTGTCAACCGGCCCTTCCCTCTTCGGCCAACTGGCCTGGTATTTCTAGCCGCGGGCCCGATCGCCCCTGAGGGGCACCGTGCAGGTTTGAATCGACCCCAAAAGGCCTTCTAAGTGGTGGGGATGAGCAGTTCCGCTCCCACGCGGATCGTGTCGGAGTTCAGGCCGTTGGCGCGGCGCAGGCTGTACAGGCTGACGCGATAACGGTGTGCAATTTCACCGAGGGTGTCGCCCCGGACTACCCGGTACTTGACAGGCTGGCGGTTGGCGGCAATCCATGTGCCGGGCGGCGAGCTCAGATAGAAGTAATCCTGGACGCCGTCGGCGATAGTACGCGCCATGCTCCTCTGCCAGGCCTTGTCGCGAAGGCGCTTCTCTTCACTCGGATTGCTGATGAACGCGGTCTCGACCAGGATCGACGGCACATCGGGTGACTTCAGCACCGCGAAATTGGCGTGCTCCACGTGCCGCTTGTGGGTCTTTCCCATGTGGCTCAGCGATGAGAAAACGCTGTCGGCGACGGCGCTGCTCGCTTCCATCGTGGCGCTCTGGGAGAGGTCCAGCAGGACCGATGCCAGCATGTCATCCTTGCCGCGCAGGGATACGCCGCCTACCAGGTCGGCGCTGTTCTCGCTGGCCGCCAGGCGACGTGCAAACTCGGAACTGGCGCCCTTGCGCGACAGTACGAACACCGAACTGCCCGCCACGTGTCGCTTGGTGAACGCATCGGCGTGGACCGAAATGAACAGGTCGGCGCGATGCTGACGGGCTTTTTCGAAGCGATCGCGCAGCGGGATGAAGTAGTCGCCGGTGCGGATCAGCACGCCCCGCATTCCGGGCCGTGCGTCGATGGATTTCTTCAACTCGCGGGCGATCGCCAGCACCACGTCTTTTTCGCGGGTGCGGGATTTGCCGATGGCGCCGGGGTCTTCCCCGCCGTGACCGGCATCGATGGCCACGACGATATCGCGATCGATTTCTCGCAGGTCCGCCATCTGCTTGACCGGGCGGGACACCCGGTCCTTGGGAAACAGGTCGACCACGAGGCGGTAACCGTACTGGCCCACCGGGTCGAGCATGAAACTCTTGAGGTTGGCTTCGTCCCGCAGATCGAGCACCACGCGCAGCGTGTCCGCACTGGGCGTGCCGTGGCGCACACCCCGGATGATGCCGGCGTGCTCGCTGGCCAGGGCCAGGGGGGAGTCCAGCGATGATCTCTTCAAATCGATAACGATGCGCGGCGGGCCGTCAAGCGTGAACAGCTTATGATCGGCTCTCGCGTCGAGGTCGAGGACCGCACGGGTTTTCTCGGGGTCGGTCCAGACGCGGAAGCCGTCGACTTCCGCGCCCAGTATGGGAACCGAAAACACTAACAGAATCCATGCGGTGACGACTCTAACGAGCATCGGCAGAATCAACCTCCATTGTCGATGCCGTAATAATGAATTGAAAATCCTGAAATTGCAAGAGTTTTAGTTTAAAAACCGATAGATAGAGAAGAATACTAGAACCAGTGTCTTTAGTCAGGCATCAATTAACGCTGATAACGTCCTGCCCTTGCTCGAAAAAGCATGGCAACTGATGAAGCGTGATTCGTCCTTTTCACCGAACTCCAGCACGATATCCGGGGGCGGCAGGAAGCCCTTCCCGCGATCGGGCCATTCCACCATCAAAACGCTGTCGCGCCGGTACAGATCACGGATCGCCAGGAACTGCAGTTCCTCGGGGTCCTCGATACGATAAAGATCCAGGTGCAGTACGGTCTGGCCGGTCAACTCGTAAGTTTCCAGCAGTCCGTAGCTTGGGCTCTTGACATAGCCCTTGAACCCCTTGGCGTGAACATAAGCCCGCGTAAACAGGGTTTTTCCGGCACCCAGGTCACCGCGCAGGTAGATCACGCAGGGCGGTTCGAGGTTCACGGCGAAGCGCTTTGCGAGCGCGGCCGTGGCCTCTTCATCAGGGATCGGGCAAACCCAGGCGCGGCTGGACCGTTGTGACGGAAGCGGACTCACACCGGGTTCAGAACCGCCGGCAGAAAAGCCGTGATATCGGATGCAAGCATCCCCCTCTGCCCGAACTGGCCGGCCGCAAGGTCACCGGCGGCAGCATGGGCTGCGACGCCCGTCAAGGCAGCGTCCCATGGCTCGAGTCCCTGTGCCAGCAGGGCGCCGATCACGCCCGAGAGCACGTCCCCTGATCCAGCCGTGGCCATGCCGGGGTTGCCCAAGGGGCATATGGCGTAACGGCCTGCGGGATGGGCAATAACGCTGCCGCATCCTTTCAGCACAACAATCGCGCCCAGGGCGGAGGCGATTTCCTGCGCGGCGCCGACCCGGTTCTCCTGCACTTCCCGTGTCGAACAACCCAAAAGACGGGCCGCCTCGGCGGGGTGCGGTGTGAGAATCCACTGATGCTCGTCGACTGCATCCCCTCGGCGGCCGCTTCCCTGCGCCATCAGGTTGAGCCCGTCGGCATCGACCACGGTAGGTTTGCCGGCCAGCAGGCAGGCTTCAAGTAATTGGTCCGACCAGTCCCCCTGTCCCAGTCCGGTTCCCGTCACGATCACATCAACCGAGGACAGCAGCGCTCCGATGTCGCCGGTGTCACCCGTACCACGCACCATCAATTCGGGGCAGCCCACGTTGATCAAAGCGGCGTGTTCTTCACGAGTGACGACCGTGACCTTACCTGCCCCACCGCGAAGCGCCGCCTCGCCGCACAGCCGGACCGCTCCGCTCATGCCCCGGTCGCCGCCCGAGACGAGCAGCCAGCCGTAGCTTCCCTTGTGCGAGTTCATTAACCGGGGCGGGAGCTTTTCAAGGATAATTTCTTCCTGAACCAGTATTCCGGAATCTGACTCAGAAACCCTGACAGAATCGGGTGTTTCAAGATCGTCGAACAGTACCTCGCCTGCATGATCAGGTCCGTCCGCGGTGAACAACCCACGCTTGCTTCCGATGAAGGTCACGGTCATGTCGGCGATAATGGTGGTGCCCAGCGCCCGCCCCGTGTCGGCGTGCAGACCGGACGGAATGTCCACCGCCATGACGAACGCCTCGGAGTGGTTCGCGGCCTCGATGGCTTCGGCGTAGGAGCCCGACGGTTCGCGGTCCAGCCCCGTGCCGAGCAGCGCATCGATCACAAGGTCGTAGTCTCCCAGGCTCTCCAGGGGCCATTGCTGGAGCGATCCGCCGGCGTCATTCCAGCGCTCGGCCGACAGGGCCGCGTCCCCCGCGAGCGCATCGGGTGGCTTCAATGCGCAGACATCGGCCTGCAACCCGGCCTCCCGGGCAAGCCGGGCCACGATGTAACCGTCGCCTCCATTATTGCCTGCCCCGCACAGCACGAGGTAGCGCTGCGCTTCGGGAAACGCATGACGCGCCGCATCGAACACGGCGCGCCCGGCGCGCTCCATGAGGTCGATACCCGGTATGCCATGCCCTTCGATGGCGCATCGGTCCAGACGCCTGACCTGCTCGGCGGTATACAATCGGTCTGCCTGTTCAATCATGAGCAAATTATAACGGTGAAGCCACCCGCAAATACACGCCGCGGTTCAATCGAGAACGCTCATCGAGCGGCCTCGCTCAATGCGACCGAGCTCAGTGAACTGGCGCAACGCATCAAGCGCTGGGGCGCCGAACTGGGTTTCCAGCAGCTGGGCATCGCGGACACTGACTTGCAGGAGCACGAGAAACGTCTCGGGGACTGGCTGGCCGCCGGTTACCACGGCGAGATGGACTACATGGCCCGACACGGCACCCGCCGCAGCCGGCCGGGCGAGTTGCTGCCCGGCACGCGGCGCGTTATCGCGGCGCGCATGGATTATCTGAGCGACCAGGCCCGCCCGGCGGGCGAACTATTCGAGGAAACCGAGCGCGCCCTGGTTTCACGCTACGCCCTCGGCCGCGATTACCACAGGGTGCTGCGCAAGCGGCTACAGAAACTGGCGACCCGTATCGAGCAGGCCATCGGCCCATTCGGCTACCGGGTTTTCGTCGACTCGGCCCCGGTGCTGGAAAAAGCGCTGGCGGAGAAAGCGGGGCTTGGTTGGATCGGCAAACACAGCAACCTTCTGAACCAGAAAGCCGGCAGCTGGTTTTTCCTGGGAGAAATCTACACCGACCTTCCCCTCCCCGTCGACACGGCCGGCGAGAACCACTGCGGTGATTGCGTGCGGTGCATCGAGGCGTGTCCCACCGAGGCCATCGTGGCGCCCTACCGGGTCGATGCGCGCCGCTGCATCTCCTATCTGACCATCGAGCTGAAGGGTTCGATCCCGGTCGAGCTGCGCCCGCTGATGGGCAACCGGATCTACGGCTGTGACGATTGCCAAATGGTGTGTCCCTGGAACCGTTTTTCCCGGCCGTCGGCAGAAGACGATTTCAGACCGCGGCACGATCTCGACGACGTGGAACTGGTGGCCTTGTTTTCCTGGTCGGAAGCCCAGTTCATGGAACGCACCGAGGGCAGCGCAATCCGGCGAACCGGCTACCTCGGCTGGTTGCGCAATATCGCGGTCGCGCTGGGCAACGTCGACCTCGAAATGTCGTCCGATCCGGGCGCCGTCATGTCCGCACTTGCCTCCCGGCGAGACCACGAATCGGCGCTGGTGCGCGAACACGTCGAGTGGGCGCTGAACCGCCTCGCACAAAGCGACCAATCCGGGTTCTAACGGGGTGCGTTGCTGTGCTATTCTTGCCCGAATATTTCAGGTGGCCAAGGGGAAGAAGGCCGCCGCCCACATGATCCATGAAGAGGTGATCCATGACCCTTATCGAACGCCTTGATGTCCTGCGCAAACACGGTGGAACGACCCGAACCCGGGGCCTGCCTGACGACGTGATCCTGAAGTTTGCGGAACGTGACGAACACTTGCCCGCAGCGATCGAGGCGGCCGAAGAGGCGTTCGAACAACTGCTGTCCGACGAACCCGAATTGCTGGCACTCGACGAAGAGCAACAGGCGCAAGCGATCCAGTCGGGCTATGTCAATTTTTATGCCGACGACGCGGTCAATCCCTACGTCGCGCTCGCCGCCCGCGGACCATGGCTGGTCACCATGAAGGGCGCCGTCCTGTACGACGTCGGCGGTTACGGCATGATCGGCGCGGGTCACGCCCCGGAGGCCGTGCTGGAGGCCATGAACCGGCCGCACGTGATGGCCAACATCATGACGCCCAGCATCAGCCAGAAACGAATGATCGAGAGCCTGCGCCGGGAAATCGGCCATACCCGCGGTGACTGTCCGTTCTCGAAATTCCTTTGCGTGAACAGCGGCTCCGAGTCGGTGACGGTGGCGGCGCGGTTGTCCGACATCAACGCCAAGTTCATGACCGATCCGGGCGGGCGCTACGCGAACCACCCGACCCGCATCCTGAGCCTGAAAGGCAGCTTCCACGGGCGTACGCAGCGGCCCGCCCAGTTCTCTGACTCCACCCGCCAGACCTACGGCCGGTTTCTCGCTTCGTTCCGCGATAACGACAGCCTGATCACCGTGGAACCCAATGACGTGGAGCAACTGCGCCAGGTGTTCAACTGGGCCGAGGGCAACGGTATCTTCATCGAGGCCTTTTTCCTGGAACCCGTAATGGGCGAGGGCAATCCGGGCTTGGCGATAAGCCCCGAATTCTACGCCGAGGCCCGCCGCCTCACCCACGAGCACGGCTCGATGCTGCTGGTGGATTCAATCCAGGCCGGCCTGCGCGCACAGGGTGTGCTTTCGATCGTCGATTACCCGGGTTTCCAGGACCAGGAAGCACCCGACATGGAAACGTACTCGAAGGCATTGAACGCAGGGCAATACCCGCTGTCGGTGCTGGCGATGACCGAGCGCGCAGCCAGCCTCTATCGCAAGGGCGCCTACGGCAACACCATGACCACCAACCCGCGTGCCATGGACGTGGCCGTAGCCGTTCTCGAGGGCCTGACGCCGGAATTGCGCCAGAACATCCGCGAGCGAGGAGCAGAAGCCGTCGTCAAGATGAAGGCCATGGCCGAGGACCTCGGCGACCGGGTAACCGGGGTCCAGGGCACCGGCCTGCTGTTCAGCGTCGGGCTCGACGGCAACCGCTACAAGGCCTATGGTGCCGAGTCGGTCGAGGAATATATGCGTTTCAACGGCATCTCGGTGATCCACGGTGGAGAGAACTCGCTGCGCTACACGCCGTACTTCGGCATCACCAGCGAAGAAGTGGACCTGCTGGTGGAGGCCACCCGCCAGGCCATCCTCAACGGCCCGGTCAAGGTTTCGTCCGACAAGGCAGCCGCAGCCTGACCTGCGGCAGTCCCCTGGGGCTCTACCTGAAAGCCGAAAAAGTCGTCCGAACGCGTCCCCCTACAAGGACAGGAAGGCCTGCATCAACTGAAGGGAGAACCAGCACCCGGCGAGGAGCATGCCGAAGCCGGCGGCGTTGAGCACGACACCGACCACGAACCGGACCGAGATTCGAGGCGCTTGCCAGCGGCACGCAGGCCGGGTGGACGCAGGTGGCGAGATCGTGGTCGCCTGCGATATGCCGCCTTCGTTGGCCAGGAACAGGGTCGAGTGGTGGATCATGGGCCGGTTCTCCTTTCAGTGACGGCCCCATGAAAACACCGGAGTTTCTCAAAAGCTGAGAAGGATAGTTTGCTTTTTGGTGAGGGGAGTCGCGACTGACCAACCGGCTATCGGTACGCCTGCGCTGTCTTACGCGCCTCTTCAGCCACCGCCTCTCGCAGGAAGCCGGGCGCGAGCACCTCTACCTCGGCGCCGTAGCGCAGGATATCCATGATCAATTCACGCGCGCCGCTGAACGGCACTTTGAGGTTCCAGGAACCCTCTTTGTCGAACGCACCCTGCTGATCGGGGTGCCAGGTCTCTTCGGCCACCCAGCGAGCCATCTCGGGAGAGAAACGCAATTGCGCCGTGTGCTCGGCCGGACCCGAGAAGATGCCGTACGATCGGTCGAAGTGCTTGGTTAGCGCGGCCTTCGTCACTTCCTTCGCATCTTTTTCCATCAGGGTTTGCTCACGGATACGCTCCAGCGCAAAACTTCGCAGGCCTTGCGCCTTGTGGCACCAGGCGTCGAGATACCAGGAGTTGCGGTGCTGGGTGAGGCGCTGGGGAGAAATCGCGCGCTCACTCTCCTCGTCCCGACGGCGCCCGTGGTAGCGGATCTTCAGCCGCCTGCGCTGCACCAGCGCGCCCAGCACGTCCTGGAACATCCGAGCCGGCACCGCCCTGCCCGCCACGTTCTGGATATGGATGCGTGATTCGCCACCCTCGGGTTCCACGCCTTTTTTCTGCAGCAGGGAGGTTATCCGGCCCTGCAGTGACCTGAGTTCACCTTCCAGCAGGCCGGGTTGCACGTTGCCCAGCACCTGGCGCGCGGTCAAAAGCGCCTGCAATTCGCCTGGGCTGATCCAGATACCGGGCAGATCGAAGGGCTGCTCGTAGCTGCGGTCGTAATAAAAGCCCCGGTTTTCCTCGTCCTGCTCGATCGGCGCGCCGAGAAAATCGCGCAATTCTGCGATCAGCCGATACAGCGTGGCCTGCGAGCATTCGAGCCGCTCCATCAGATCATGGCGCGAAATCGGCGTGCGGCGCTGGTCCAGGATATTGTGCAGGTGAAAAAGGCGTTCGACTTTGCTCATGGGTGAGTCAACCCAATGCGGCGGCGCGGGCCTGAACGAATTCGACTGCACGCCGGATGCGCTCGAGGCTGCGGTCGCGGCCCACCAGCCAGAGCGTCTTGTCGATCGAGGGGCTGATCGCGGTGCCCGTGAGCGCCACGCGCAGGGGTTGCGCGATTTTGCCCATGCCGACGTCCAGCTCGGCGGCGGCCGAGCGGACCACGCCGTCGAGTTGCCCGACGTTCCACTCGTCCAGACCTTCCAATTTCGCCAGGACCGCCTGCAGCGGCGCCTCGGTGACCGGACGCAAGTGCTTTTTGGCCGCGGTCTCGTCGAACGCTTCGAAATCCTCGTAAAACGCGCGACTCTGCGCGGCCATTTCCTTCAGTGTCTTGACACGGTCCGCCTGTACCGCGACCAGGTCCTCGAGAGGCGGGCCGTTGGCGGCCTCGATAACTTCTGCCTCAAAGTGCCGGCGCAGATGCTCCGCGACTTCCGCGGCCGGAAGTTCGCGCATGTAGTGCTGGTTCAGCCAGTCCAGTTTTTCGGTGTTGAAGGCCGACGCTTTGCGGTTGACGTCACGGATATCGAACAGTCGAATCATTTCCTCCAGGCTGAAGATTTCCTGGTCGCCGTGCGACCAGCCCAGGCGTACGAGGTAATTGACCAGGGCTTGCGGCAGGTACCCGTCGTCACGGTACTGCAATACGCTGACCGCGCCGTGGCGCTTGGACAGACGGGCGCCGTCGTCGCCCAGGATCATCGGCACGTGCGCGAACTCGGGCAAGTCGGCGCCCAGTGCCTTGTAAATGTTGATCTGGCGGGGCGTATTGTTGATGTGATCGTCGCCACGAATCACCAGCGAGATCGCCATGTCCACATCGTCCACGACCACCGTGAAGTTATAGGTCGGCGAACCGTCGGGCCGCGCGATGACGAGGTCATCGAGCTCGTCGTTCGAAATGGTGATGCGCCCGCGCACCAGGTCGTCGAAGACCACCGTGCCGCCGGCCGGGTTCCTGAAGCGAACCACGGGTTTCACGCCCTCTACCGGCTCGGCGCCATCCCGGCAACGACCGTCATAGCGCGGCTTGAGGCCTGCTTTCATCTGCTCCTCGCGGATCGCCTCGATGCGTTCCTTGCTGCAGTAGCAGTGGTACGCCCTGCTTTCATCCAACAGCTGCTGCACCACTTCAGCGTAGCGATCGAAACGTTGGGTCTGATAGAAGGGGCCTTCGTCGTAATCCAGCCCCATCCATTCCATGCCGTCGAGGATGGCCTGGACCGATTCCGGCGTCGAGCGCTCGAGATCGGTGTCCTCGATACGGAGGATGAAGGCACCGTCCTCGTGCCGGGCCTGTAGATAGCAGAACAGCGCCGTACGGGCGCCGCCCACGTGGAGGTAGCCCGTGGGGCTGGGGGCAAATCGGGTTCGCATCATGTTTTCCAAAAAAAAACCGCCTCGAGAAGAGGCGGCAAGTTTAGCAGAAGCGCAGGGGTAGGAGAGACTGAATTGCGCTTCTTGGGGAGCTCAGCAACTGTCCTCTCGGATCACGATATTGGCCAAGGTGGTTGTTGAATCGGGCAGGTTGAAGCGGGTCCAGTTAAGGGCCGGATCGTCACCGCTGTGCTCCTGTCCGTGCGTTGTCAATACTGAGCTGCAGGCCAGCAGGGTTTTATTGTTCTTGTAATAGTTGGACACCGTGAACCTCGGGTTGACCGCCCCCTCCTCCAGCAGGCATTCGTAGCCCGTGTTGGTCCGGTCACAGGCCGCGCCCGACGCGGAAATCTCGACATCCGATGCCTTCACCCCGCCAACGGAAGAAGTGATTGAGCCCGAGATCCTGACGGTCGACATCGTCGGCGGGGCGCTCAGGTCGATGGCCTTGGCGTAAAGCATGTAGGTCTCCAGCTCGGACAGGTAATTGGGATCGATCGGATCGGTGCCGGTCAGGCCCAGGTTGCCCGAGTGAACTTTCGAACTGATGTTCGAGTTGGCGATGCCCGATGTCAGGCTCGCGAGACCTCGACTGTGCGTATTGCCGTTGGCGATGGCCTCGTTGCTCACGTCGATCGGATAGTTGCTGGGGGTTTCGTTCCAGCGCGACAGCCAGGTGAGCTGCACGTCGTAGAAGGGCAGGATTTCCAGTGCTGTACTGACCTCGGGGACACCGCAGGATTCGCCGCTGCCGCCGCTCTGCAGGCAGTTGATCTTTCCACGCAATTCGGCGCTCATGAAGTCCACGTAAATACCGCGGGAACGGAGCTGTTGCTCCTCGACCCCGCCTTCCGCCATGACCGACCGGACAAGAGGACTGGAAGCGGGAAACACGACCGCGGGTGTCATCTGTGAGGGGCGCGGAAGGCTGGGGGGTGTCGTTTCGTACTGCCCACCCTCACCCATCTGAAATTCGTAGCTGGCGATCGCAGCCGTCACATAGTCCGAGTACTCAGAAATCTCCGCAGCTTCGTCGAGATAATCAGCGGGGAAAGCGTTCAGGCCTTCCTGCCGTAGGTCTTGCGCGACCCTGAAGAACCCGTCTTTTCGGACCAACCGGCAGGCCTCGACATAGGTGGCTCCATCCTGGTCGACCAGCACCGCGTTACCGTCACGGTCGCGGTTGTAATGCTTGTGGTTGCCGGCGAGCCCACCTGAGGTATGGTAGTCACCCGCCGCGCGGAATGGGTTGTACAGCGAACGGCCGGGGTCACCGAAAACGTCGTCGTCGCCGGTTCCACCGTCGTGGTGATCGCGGCAACACAGGTTGCAGAGGCCGCTTTGCTGGTTGTTTGCGCTCTCGCCGTAGGGCTTGGAGACGAATTCGCCCTCTACGTAGTCCGATCCCTCCCACACGGTTGGGCGCAGACCGCCGTCGATGGATGCGTCCGGTATCCGAAGGGTGCACTCGCAGCTGACCGCGCGAAATTCCTCGCGGCGCAAGAACAGGGCACCGGTCCCGTTGTTCGGGTTGGAATAGGTCACGACGTCGAACGAGGTTTCGACCAGTTCGTCGGTTCGAATCACGTCCGGCAACGGCGTGGTGGATTCCTTGAACTTGTTGTCGCCCAGGCTGATGGAGATGATGTCCGGGTTCTGGCCGGGCGTGTACTCGACGGGCGGGCTGTACATGGTCTCACCGCCGGTACCCAGTATGACCTTGCCTCCGGACGGGGAAGTGATGGACGAAATCATGTCCGTCACCGTTATGCGGCCGCTACCGCCATCCGTCGTCTGGCTGTCGTCGATCCGGAATGCCTGGGAATCGTTCCACGCAATGGTCAGATCGAGTTTCTTGAAATCGGAATTTGCGCGACCCGTGGGAGCGGTCGTCGAGAACGACTGCGTATCGGGGTCGTACCAGTAATCCGTCACGTC
>JABDPF010000060.1 GCA_013042915.1 Lysobacterales bacterium | reverse complement strand
ACGTCGTTTCCTCGATGGAAGAAGCCGGCCTCGAGCCCGCCAACTCGGAAATCACGATGCGCGCCACCACCGAGGTGGAGCTCGACGTCGAAACCGGCGGGAAGGTCCTCAAGTTCCTCGACATCCTCGAAGACCTCGACGACACCCAGGCCGTCTACTCCAACGCGGATATTCCCGACGAGGCTTATGAAGACTGAGTCTCGTGCCGGAGCCTTTTCGGCTCACGTGTCTGCGGTTGGCTCAACCCGGGAGCGAACTCCCTCGCGCAGCCGCGCGCAGCCGGTTTTCGGCGAAGCCGGACGATGGAAAGCAAGGCGCCGATGACGAGGATACTCGGCATCGACCCCGGATCGCGCATCACCGGCTACGGCATCATCGATGTTGAGGGTGACCGCGCCACGGTGGTCGACAGCGGCGTAATCAAGACCGGCGGCGGGGAATTTCCAGAGCGGCTGGGCATTATCTTTCGGGGTATCCGCGACCTGGTCATCGAGTATCGCCCCGGCGAGGTGGCCGTGGAAAACGTGTTTGTCAGTAAAAACGCCTCTTCGGCCCTGAAACTCGGCCAGGCGCGCGGCGCCGCCATCAGCGCGGTAATTTGCGAAGAACTCGCTGTCGCCGAGTATTCGCCGCGCTCGGTCAAGCAGGCCATCGTCGGCAGGGGAAGCGCCGACAAGGTCCAGGTGCAGCACATGGTGTGCGTGCTGCTGCAACTTCGCGAAACCCCGGTCGAGGACGCGGCCGACGCACTCGCTGTGGCATTATGTCACCAGCATACGCAACAGAGCATGAACCGGATGCAGGCTCTTCAACGATGATTTCCAGACTTTCGGGCACGCTGGTTTCCATACACCCTCCCCTGCTGGTCATCGACGTCAACGGCGTCGGTTACGAGGTGGAAGCGCCCTTGTCGGTGTTCTACGACCTGCCGGAAACCGGCAAGCCGCTGGTGTTGCTGACCCATCTGTCCATTACCGATACGGCCCACACGCTGTACGGCTTCGCCAGCGAGGCCGAACGTATTTTATTTCGCCGGCTGCTCAAGATCAGCGGGATTGGCGCAAAACTGGCGCTTACCATCCTGTCGGGCGCCAGCGGTCAGGAACTGGCCCAGTTCGTGGCCGATGGCGATACCGCCGCCCTGACCAGACTTCCGGGTATCGGCAAGAAAACCGCCGAGCGCATCATCATCGAACTGCGCGACAAGCTCGACGATCTGCCCACGCCGGGTGGCAGCCTGCCCGGTGGCGGCGCGCCCACCCCGGGCGGCCCCGTAACCGAAGCCAGGAATGCCCTCGTCGCTCTGGGTTACAAGCCGCAGGAGGCCACCCGCATGGCGCGGGCGGTGGCTGAATCCGACATGGGAACCGAGGACATCATTCGCCTGGCGCTGCAGGGAACCATCACCAAGCCATGAGCGAAAGCGAAGAACGCCTGATTTCCCCAGCAGACGGTATCGACGATGTCGAGACCGAGATCACGCTGCGTCCTAAAACGATGGACGAATACATCGGCCAGCCGGCAATGCGCGAGAAACTCGGCATTTTTCTGGAGGCGGCTCGCCGGCGCAGCGAGGCGCTGGACCACCTCTTGATTTTCGGCCCGCCCGGGCTGGGCAAAACCACGCTGGCTCACGTGGTGGCCAATGAGCTGGGCGTGCAGTTGCGCCAGACCTCGGGCCCCGTGCTGGAACGGGCCGGCGACCTCGCGGCCCTGCTGACCAACCTGCAGTCCGGTGATGTGCTGTTCGTCGACGAAATCCACCGCCTCTCGCCAGTGGTAGAAGAGGTGCTGTACCCGGCCCTGGAAGACTTTCAGATCGACATCATGATCGGTGAAGGTCCGGCCGCCCGTTCGATCAAGCTCGAGCTTCCGCGCTTCACGCTGATCGGCGCCACCACGCGCGCCGGGCTTTTGACCTCGCCCCTTCGCGACCGATTCGGTATTGTCGAGCGCCTGGAATTCTACAGCCCCGAGGAATTGTCGAAGATCGTCACCCGTTCGGCAGGCATCCTGCAGATTGGTGTCGATAATGAGGGAGCGATGGAAATTGCGCGCCGCTCGCGGGGCACGCCGCGCATCGCCAACCGCCTGTTGCGGCGCGTACGCGATTTCGCCGACGTGAAGGGCCAGGGGTTTATCGACCATCCCATCGCCGCGGCGGCCATGGAACTGCTGCGGGTGGACGACATGGGCTTCGACACCCTCGACCGCCGCCTGTTGCGCATCATGATCGAACACTTCGACGGCGGCCCGGTGGGTGTCAAGAGCATCGCCGCGGCGCTGTCCGAGGAGGCCGGAACCGTGGAAGACGTGCTCGAACCGTTCCTGATTCAACAGGGCTACATCACCCGCACCGCGCAGGGCCGCATCGCTACCGCGAGAGCTTACCGGCATTTCGGGCTGGAGAAGAACGGCGAAAAAGAAACGGATCTTTTCAGCTCCAAATGACACTAATAACCCGAATACACAACGCAACGCGTTGTTACTGGACAAAGGCGGTCTCGCGCGCTCGTGCGTCTGCGAGGCTGGGTCCGATCGGTGAGTGACGTCACCCTGGAACAGCAGGGACGGACCTTTAGCTGGCCGGTCAGGGTCTACTGGGAGGATACCGACGGGGGTGGCGTGGTCTATCACTCGAGGTACCTCAATTTCTTTGAGCGTGCACGTAGCGAACTGCTGCGCGCCAAGGGGATCGACCAATTGGCCCTGAAGGAAACACATGGTTTCATCTGGGTGGTCACCGAGATGAACGTGAAGTTCCGCAAGGCGGCGCGTTTGGACGATAACTTGCGGGTCAGCGCGGATTGTCGCTGGATGAAAGGCGTGCGGCAGGGTTTCCACCAGGAAATAACCCGCGAGCGGGATGGCGCGTTGATCGCGACCGCGGAAGTCACCGCGGTGATGCTGCAGGCGGATACGCTGAAACCGGCGCGTTTGCCCGGATGGATTAAGGACACGTTACAGGCCTGAAAACGGCCCCGAAGACAGGGATTACCAAGAATGCAGAACGAACTCCAAATCCTCGACCTGGTCATGCAGGCCAGTTGGCTGGTCAAAGGCGTGATGTTGCTCCTGTTGATGGCTTCGATTGCCTCCTGGATCATCATCTTTCGCAAGCGCCAGGTGCTGAACCGCGCTGAGAAGGAAGCCGACCTGTTCGAAGAGAAATTCTGGTCGGGCACCGACCTGAACGCGCTGCACGAATCGATCACGACCGGCCATCGAAAAACCGACGGCATGGAGCGCATCTTCGAGTCCGGCTTTTCGGAATTCCTACGCATGCGTCAACAGGGCCGGATGGGGCCCAGCGCGATGGTGGAGGGCGCGCAGAGGGCGATGCGCATCGCTTTGACCCGCGAGACCGAAGACCTCGAGTTGCGACTGAGCTTCCTGGCCACGGTGGGTTCAACCAGCCCCTACATCGGCCTGTTCGGCACCGTCTGGGGCATCATGACCTCGTTCCATCAGCTGGCGAACGTCAACCAGGCCACCATCGCGATGGTCGCGCCGGGAATCTCCGAGGCGCTGATCGCCACCGCCATGGGGTTGTTCGCCGCGATCCCCGCAGTGATCGGCTACAACCGCTTCTCCAACCAGGTGGAGCGGCTGGATGTGCGCTACGACAATTTTAAAGAAGAATTCTCCAGCATCCTGCAGCGCCAGGCCCACCTGCTGACCGAGGAGTAAACCGCGATGGAGACGGTACGGATCAAGGGACGCCGCCGGCCGATGGCTGAAATCAACGTGGTGCCCTACATCGACGTGATGCTGGTGCTGCTGGTGATTTTCATGATCACCGCGCCTATGCTGAACCTGGGCGTAGAGGTCGAGCTGCCCAAGGCCGATGCCGAGCCAATGGACGTGCAGGAGAACGAGGAGCCACTGGTGGTGACCGTTCTCACCAACGGCGATCTGTACCTGAACGCCGGCGGCGATCTGGACGGCACTTCGAGCGGCCTGATCGACCCGGAAACCCTGCGAACGACCGTCAGCGCCATCGTGCGCCGCAACCCCGAGGTGCAAGTACTGGTGGGCGGCGACGAGGGCGCGAGCTACGGCCAGGTGTACGGCGCGCTGGCCTTGCTGCAGGCTGCCGGCGTGAGCAAGGTCGGCCTGATGAGCGACCCGGCCGAGCTGGGCTACGGGCAAGGGGGCGAGCAGGAATAAGCGATGATTTCCCTGCAGGAATTCAACGCAATGTTTCGCGCCGTGGCGGCAGCCCTGGCCGTGCACGTGCTGATGGTGGCGCTGATCGTCATCGGCACGATGGACTGGCAGCCGTTCCGCCAGCCGCAGCTCACGCACATCGCCATCGAGGCGGTGATCGTGGACACCAGCGAAATCAAGAAACAGCGCGATGAAGCACGCCGCGCCCAGGAAATGGAAGACCGCCGCCGCCAGCGCGAAGAGCTGTTGCGCCAGCAGCGTGAGCGCGAGGCAGAGCAGAAGCAGCAGGCCGAGGAGGCCGCAGCCCGCCGCGAGCTCGAACTGGAGGCGCAACGCAAGCGCGAGGCCCAGGACCGGTTGATGAAACTGCGACAGCAGCGCGAACGGCAATTGGAAGAAGAGCGCCAGAAGGCACTGCGCGAACTGGACGACATCAAGCGCCAGCGCGAAGAGGCGGAACGCAATCGCAAACAGGAGCAGGAACGCCTCAAGCAGATACAGGATATCCGCGAGCGCGAGCGGCAGGAAGATCTGGAGCGCCAGGCCCTGGAGCAGCGCCGGGCGCAGGACTTCCGGGCCGGTCAGCTGGCTACCGAGCGCGAGGCCTATGTCGCCACGATCGCGTCCATCGTCACGGGCAACTGGCTGCGGCCGCCCACCGCAAGGGCCGGCCTGCGTTGCCGGGTGCAGGTCATACAAATACCGGGCGGTGAGATCATATCCAGTTCCCTTGTGGGGCGTTGCAACGGCGACGAAGCCACGCAGCGCTCGATCCTGGCCGCGGTGGAACGGACCGGCTCGTTGCCCTACCGGGGTTTCGAAGACGTCTTCACTCGGGAAATCGAGTTCATCTTTACTTACAGCGGTGATTAAACAGTGAAAAAAATATTGACCAGATTGACGGCCCTCTTGATCACCCTGCTGATGGCGGTTACCGCCCACGCGCAGCTGCAGATCGAGATCATCGACGGCAACCCGAGTGCCCTGCCCATCGCGGTCGTGCCCTTCGAGTGGGAGGTGGCCGGGCCACCGCCGATCGACACGGTGGAGGAGATCGTTTCTGGCGACCTCTACCGCTCCGGCCTGTTCGACCCGATGGACGTGGTCGACATGCCCGAGCGCCCGACCGACATGGAATCGATTCGATTCGGCACCTGGCGCTTGTTAAAAGTCGACTACATCGTCACCGGCAAGGTAC
>JABDPF010000011.1 GCA_013042915.1 Lysobacterales bacterium | reverse complement strand
CGAATCCGACCTGTTCAAGTCGCTTGACGGGCGCCGATACGACCTCATCGTGAGCAACCCACCCTACGTGCCGGCCGACTCGCACGAGGACCTGCCCCGGGAGTACCGCGCCGAACCGCGAATCGGCTTGGTGTCCGGCGAGGATGGGCTGGACGCACCGCTGGCCATTCTGCTGGACGCGCCGCGTCATCTCTGTGAGGATGGCGTACTCGTGTGCGAGGTGGGTGAGAGCGAAGCCAGGCTGGTCGATCTGCTGCCCCGAGTGCCGTTCACCTGGCTGGAATTCGCACACGGAGGTTCCGGCGTGTTTGTGCTGGACCGAGAGCAATTGAGGGAGGCCGCGCCTGCGGTCAGCGAAGCCATAGGAAAGAGAAGCCATGTCACATAACCGTTTCGGACACCTGTTCACCGTGACGACATTTGGTGAGAGCCACGGGCCTGCCATCGGCTGCGTGATCGATGGATGCCCGCCGGGGATCGAGATTACGGCCGAGGAAATCAAGGCCGAACTGGAGAGGCGCGCAACCGGCAAGAGCCGGCATACCTCGCAGCGGCGAGAAAAGGACGACGTGCAGATCGTTTCCGGCATGTTCGAAGGTCAAACCACGGGGACAGCGATCGCCATGGTGATCGAGAACACCGATGCCCGCTCACGCGATTACAACGAGATCAAAAGCCAGTTTCGCCCGGGCCACGCCGACTACACCTATTTTAAAAAATACGGTGTTCGCGATTACCGCGGGGGAGGGCGCTCGTCGGCACGGGAGACGACGATGCGAGTGGCGGCCGGTGCGATCGCCCGGAAATGGCTGAATCAGGAATTCGGCATCTCGATACAGGGCTGGCTGGCGCAACTGGGCCCGCATCGAGTGGACGCGGTCAGGGAATGGAGCACCGTGGACGAGAACCCGTTCTTCTGTCCCGACCCCTCAATGGTTCCGGTGCTCGAAAACTACATGGATGCCCTGCGCAAGTCGGGTGATTCGGTGGGCGCTCGAGTAAACGTCGTTGCACGAAACGTACCCGCGGGCCTGGGGGCACCGGTTTACGGAAAGTTGGATGCCGACCTGGCCGCCGCGATGATGAGCATCAATGCCGCCAAGGGGGTGGAAGTAGGCGCCGGGTTTGACAGCGTGGCCCAGATGGGGACCGAACACCGGGATGAAATGACATCCGACGGATTTCTCAGCAACCACGCCGGCGGAGTGCTGGGCGGAATCTCCAGTGGCCAGGACATCGTGGTCAGCACCGCCTTCAAACCCACCTCCAGCCTGCGGCTGCCTTGCCGCGGCCTGGATGTCGACGGCAACGAGGTCGAAATCGTGACCAAGGGTCGTCACGATCCCTGCGTGGGAATCCGCGCGACCCCGATCGTAGAGGCGATGATGGCCCTGGTGCTGATGGACCACGTGCTGCGCCACCGCGCACAGATGGGTTGTGAAGCCTTCGTGTAGGAGCGACGCCGATCGCGATGGTTCAGCAAAATACAAGTTGGGGCAGGTGATCGGGAGATCGGTCGCGACTTGCGTCGCTGCTACAGGTTAAAAGATGTAAAAGTACTTTAGAAATAGGGTATAGATTATGGATAATGTTAGAAAAATAGCTGTTGTTGGCGCTACGGGGGCGGTGGGCGAAGTGATGCTGTCGATCCTGGCGGAGCGGGGACACCAGGCCGCTGACATCTCCGCGCTGGCCAGCGAACGCTCGGCGGGAAAGGAAGTGGAATTTGGTGACCGACGCTTGATCACGAAAGATCTGGCCGACTTCAACTTTGCTGGAATCGACTACGCGCTGTTTTCGGCGGGCGGCTCGGTCAGTGAACGCTATGCACCGATCGCCGCCGGCTCGGGTGCGGTGGTCATCGACAACACGTCCGCTTTTCGTTACGTGGACGACATCCCCCTGGTCGTGCCGGAGGTCAATCCTCATCACCTGGATGGCGTCGGGCCGGGTTCGATCGTCGCCAACCCCAATTGTTCGACCATCCAGATGCTGGTCGCGCTCGCGCCGATCCAGCGTGAAGCCGGCATCGATCGCATCAACGTGGCGACCTACCAGTCGGTCTCGGGGGCAGGCGCCGAGGCGCTCAGGGAACTGGCCGAGCAGACCATCGCGCGCCTCAGTTTCAAGGAACCGGTGCTGAACAAGTTTGCACAGCCGATCGCGTTCAATGTCCTGCCGCAGATCGACACCTTGCAGGACAACGGCTATTCCCGCGAAGAGATGAAAATGGTCTGGGAAACCCAGAAAATCTTCGAGGACCCCTCGATTCGGGTCAACGCGACCGCCGTTCGCGTGCCGGTTTTTTACGGACACTCGGAGGCTGTCCACCTGGAAACCCGCGACGACATCGCGATGGAACGCGTCAGGGAACTGCTCGGTAATGCCGAGGGCGTGGTGGTCGTGGACGGCGAGGACATGATGCACCCGACGGCCGTGACTCATGGTGCGGGCGAGGACCCGGTATACGTAGGCCGGCTGAGACGGGATATTTCCCATCCGCGCGGAATCAACATGTGGGTGGTGGCGGACAACATTCGCAAGGGTGCCGCGCTGAATGCGGTGCAGATCATGGAGCGGTTGGAGCGCAGTAAAGTCTGAGCGGTCACATACGACTCTCGCTTCCCTGCTCACGGGCTGAACCGGCAGGAAAAAGTAGAATCGCCGGCGCAGCAAACGTAGAATCCTGCACAGTGGATACATTCAAGGTCGGGATGCGGCTTCGGCCCGCCATCCGGCCTGCGCTTTTCTACCGGTCAAGGAGTGACGGAGGGACATCATGAACAGCACAAACCGAATCAGCGCTCGCGCATTGTTGGCCATCGCATCGCTGGCGGCGAGCCCCGCCGCCTGGTCACTTGGGCTGGGCAACGCAACCGTCGATTCCTATCTGAACCAGCCGCTGGAAGCGCGTATCGACCTGATCACGCAGGAAACCGACGACCTGAGTTCGGTCAGCGCAAAGCTTGCCTCGGCCGCGGACTACGAAATGATCGGAGCCAGCCTAGAAGACCTGGCCGTTCCGGTTCGATTCTCGGTCGAGAATATCGAGGGCAATGCCTACATCCGCGCCAGCAGCCAGGTGCCGGTCAACAACCCGGTAGTGCGGCTGATTGTCGAGGTCAACTGGGCCAGCGGGCGGATGCTGCGCGAGTACACGCTATTCCTGGATCCGCCGACCGCGGCCGACCAGGCCGCGCCATTACCGCGCATTGAACAACGCACGCCACCCCCTGCACCCGAGCCGAGCGTCGAGCAGGCGCCCCCGCCGCCGGCCCCGGTTTCAACCCCGGCCGCGGAGCCGCGACCCGCGCCCGCCCCGGGTGAGGCACTGGAGAGTGCAACGGAGGAACCGTCCGTCGAACCCGTACGCCCTGAAGAGTCTGTCGAGGCGCCGAGAGTGGACGAACCGTCACAGCCACCGCCTCTAAGCACGCCCGTCGCGGGTGAGTACGGCCCGGTTGCCAGTGGCGAAACGCTGTGGAGAATCGCGACCGACTGGTCGAGAGATCGCGATATCAGCGTCAACCAGGCCATGATCGCCATCCAGCGCGAGAATCCCCAGGCGTTCCTGAACAACAACATCAATCTTCTCAAGCGGGGTGCGATCCTCAGAATGCCGGCGGTGGAAGAGGTCGAACGCATTTCCACTTCGATGGCCTACGACGAGGTCGTCGCCCAGGAAGAGGCGTTCCGGCAGGGCCGTTCATACATTGCCAGCACGGATACCCCGCTGCTGTCGCAAGACCGCGCGGAACCTCTCGACGACTATACGATTCCCGATCTTGCACCCGACGAAGATACATCGGAGCCGGCAGCTAGCGAGCCGGCAGCCACCGAGGAGGAATCTCTCGACGCGCAGCAGGCGGATGTTGCCGACGAAGGGCTGGCGGCTACCGAGGAGACCGACGAAGCGGCCGCCGAAGTCGAGGCCGAACCCGCAGTGGCGGACCAGCTGGAACTGGTGCCGCCCTCGGAGGCCAGCGAGCTCGACAGCACCTACGGCTTCGAGGAGAACCCTTCGGACGGCGACGCCGCAGTCGCATCGCAGGCGTTGCGGGAAAACCTGGCGCGGGCCGAAGAAGACCTGATCAACCAGCAACAGCAGAATGAGTATTTGCAGGAGCGGATCAGGGAGCTGGAAGCACAGCTGGAGGAGGCCGGGGAAAACAGCGTGGCGGACCCCGAGTTGGCCGCCATGGAACAGCGTCTGCGCGAACAGCGTCAGGCGTCGCAATCGGACGGCGCCACGGCGCCCTGGTACGCCCGTGTCGGCGTATGGCTGCTCGGATTACTGATCCTGGCTGCGGCGGCGGCTGGCTGGCTGTTGAGCCGTCGCTCGAGTGCCGATGCCGAGGAGGAGGCCCTCCAGGGCATTAAGGACGAGGCGGAGGAGGTGCTTCGGGTACTCGAAGAGGACGAGACGGCTGATGCCCCGGCCGCGGACGAGGAAGATACGCCTTCGGAAGAAGACAAAGCCGAGAAATCGGCCGAGGGTGACCGCGAAGAGGACCCGGATGAGGTCGATGACGAGCCGGAAGCCGAGTCGTCCGAGCCCCGTCCGAGCGGAGCCGACGACGAAGCCAACTTCCTGGATACGGAAAGTTCGGATCCGGAAATCCAGCTGGACCTGGCCAGGGCGTACATTTCAATGGGCGACAAGGAAGCGGCGCGCGTGATTCTCGAGGAGGTGGCGGCCAACGGCTCGGAAGCCCAGCAAGCCGAAGCCCAGAAAATGCTGGATCTGCTGTAGACCTTGAGATACGCGATCGGGATCGAATACGACGGCAGCGCGTTTCTCGGTTGGCAACTCCAGCGCCAGGAGCCGACGGTGCAGGGTGAGCTTGAAAAGGCGTTGGCCCGGGTTGCGGACCACGAAAGCCGGATAACCGCCTGCGGGCGCACCGACACGGGTGTCCACGCGGTGTGCCAGGTCGCCCATTTTGATTCCGATGCGAACCGTTCTGAGCGGTCGTGGGTACTGGGGCTCAACAGCCATCTCCCCGATGGTGTCAGCGTGCTCTGGGTTCGTCCCGTCGACGAGGGTTTTCATGCGCGCTTCAGTGCGTTCGCGCGCACCTACCGCTATCGTATGTTGAACCGCTGGATTCGTCCGGCACTGCAACACGGAAAAGCCAGCTGGGTGCGTGAGCCGCTCGACGAAGAGGCAATGAACCAGGCCGCACAGCACCTGCTGGGCGAGCACGATTTCAGTGCGTTCCGTGCGTCGGCCTGCCAGGCGACGCACCCCGTGCGTGAAATCCAGGCCATCGAAGTGCGCCGCGAGGCGGATGTCGTCACGCTGGACGTTACAGCCAACGCTTTTCTCTATCACATGGTGCGCAATATCGCCGGAAGCCTGATTCGTGTCGGGGTCGGAGAGCAGCGACCATCCTGGCTCCCCGAGCTCCTTGAATCGCGGGATCGAAACAAGGCGGCTCCCACTGCCCGGCCGGACGGGCTGTATTTCGTCCGGGCGAGGTTCCCAGCGGAGTTCGACCTGCCGTCCCGGGCGCCCGCTTTCCCTCGCGGGAAGGGCCTTTCATAATGCCCGTCCGGGTCAAGATCTGCGGTCTCACGCGACGGGATGACGTCGCGGCAGCGGTGGGGGCGGGCGCGGATGCGCTGGGGTTCGTGTTTACGCCGCGCAGCACGCGTTGCCTCGATTGCGAACAGGCGCGGGAACTTGTCAACGCGGTGCCAGCTTTTGTAGCGCGGGTCGGTCTGTTCATGGACCAGGATGAAGGCGACGTTCGGCGCGTTCTGGAAGAGGTGCCCCTGAGTCTCCTGCAGTTTCACGGCGGCGAGGCAGGGTCGTTCTGCCGGCAGTTCGGTTTACCCTATATCAAGGCGTTGGCGATGGGTTCTGCCGGTCGCGCGCAGCACATCGAGGACTATCCCGATGCTGCGGCGTTGTTGCTGGACAGCCATGAGGTCGGCGCGCCCGGAGGAACCGGGCACACGTTCGACTGGGATTCGATCCCGGAACTGCCCCGCCCCCTGATCCTGGCGGGTGGGCTGGGGCCGCACAACGTGCGACGCGCAGTACAGCACGTGCGCCCCTGGGCCGTTGACGTTTCCAGCGGAGTCGAGACGGCCGCGGGTGTCAAGAGCGCGAACAAGATGACTGAATTTATCAATGAGGCAAAACGTGAAGATCGAGACTGACCTTACCGGGCGACCGGTATCCGAGCCGGACAAGCTCGGACATTTCGGGCCATATGGCGGGATGTACGTATCGGAAACCCTGATGCACGCTCACGAAGAGCTGGCCGAAGCGTATTTTCGCTGGCGCGAAGACGACGAATTCATCGCCCGCTTCGACGACGACCTGGCGCACTACGTGGGTCGACCGTCTCCGATTTATCACGCGCGGCGGCTGACCGAGGTGGCGGGGGGCGCGCGCATCCTGCTTAAACGTGAAGACCTCAATCACACTGGTGCGCACAAGATCAACAACACGGTCGGCCAGGCCTTGCTTGCAGAGTACATGGGCAAGTCACGCATCATCGCGGAAACCGGGGCTGGCCAGCATGGCGTGGCGTCGGCGACGGTTGCGGCCCGCCTGGGCAAGGAATGCGTGGTCTACATGGGCGAGGTGGACATCCATCGCCAGGCCATCAACGTCTTCCGCATGAAGCTCCTGGGGGCCGAGGTCCGCCCGGTCACTTCGGGCAGCAAGACACTTAAAGACGCACTCAACGACGCGATTCGCGATTGGGTCACCAACGTGGACGATACCTTCTACATCATCGGGACCGTTGCCGGCGCCCATCCCTACCCGGTGATGGTGCGCGACTTCAATGCCATCGTGGGCCGCGAGGCGCGCCGCCAGATGGTCGGGCAGTTCGAGGCCCTACCGGACGCACTCGTTGCCTGTGTCGGTGGCGGGTCGAACGCGCTGGGCCTGTTCCATCCCTTTATCGGCGATGCCGATGTGCGGATGATCGGCGTCGAGGCGGCCGGACACGGGCTGCACACGGACCAGCACGCCGCATCGCTGTGCGCGGGGCGGCCCGGTGTGCTGCACGGTTGCCGAACCTACGTGATGGACGACGACGCCGGTCAGATCGAGCACACGCATTCGGTGTCGGCCGGACTGGACTACCCGGGCGTCGGCCCGGAACACGCCTGGCTCAAGGACACTGGCCGGGCCGAATACGTTGGCGTTACCGACGAGGAGGCGATGGAGGCGTTTCATGCCCTGACTCGCCTGGAGGGCATCCTCCCGGCCCTGGAAAGCAGTCACGCGGTGGCGTATGCCATGAAACTCGCGGGCGAGATGCGGCCCGACCAGGCCATCCTGGTCAACTTGTCCGGCCGCGGCGACAAGGACGTGCAGACCGTTGCCGAACTGGAGGGGATTTCACTGTGACCAATCGCATCGATCGCTGTTTTGAGACCCTTGCCGAAGATGGCAAAACCGCGCTGATTCCGTTCGTCACCGTGGGTGACCCGCATCCCGATTGGGCGGTCGACGTGATGCACGCACTGGTCGAGGGTGGTTCCGACCTGCTCGAACTGGGCGTGCCGTTCTCCGACCCGACGGCCGATGGGCCGGTCATCCAGCAGGCCAGTGAGCGCGCCATCGCCAAGGGCGTATCGCTTTGCCTGGTGCTGGACGTCGTGCACCGTTTCCGCAAAACGGATGCCGGCACGCCCATCGTGTTGATGGGTTACCTCAACCCGATCGAACGGTACGGTTACGAGGCGTTCGCGAAAGACGCGTCCGCCGCGGGTGTGGACGGCCTGTTGCTGGTCGACTGCCCCCCCGAGGAACTCTCGATCCTGGGCGACGGCCTCGGCCAGGCCGGCATCCATCCGATTTGCCTGGTGGCGCCGACGACCACCGAAGAGCGGATGGAGCGCATCGGTCAACTGGCCGGCGGTTACCTCTACTACGTGTCGTTCAAAGGCATTACCGGCGCCAACCGGCTCGACGCCGCCGCACTGGCGAAGCCGTTGAAAAACCTTCGGCGCCATGCCTCGGTGCCGTTGGCGGTGGGTTTCGGTATCAAGGACGCCCAGAGCGCGGCCGAGGTAGCCGCAGTGGCCGACGGCGTGGTGATCGGAAGTGCGTTGGTGACGTCGCTTTCAGGTGCGACGAGCGCCGCGGACGCCTGCGAACGCGCAAAAGCGTTCCTTGCGCCGATCCGCGCGGCCATGGACAATAGCGCTCCATGAGTTGGCTGCAGAAACTTATGCCCTCGCGGATCAGAACCGAAGGTGGCTCCAAGCGTACCGTGCCCGAAGGGCTCTGGACGAAGTGCGACAGTTGCACGTCCGTGCTGTATCGCCCCGAGTTGGAACGCAACCTCAGCGTCTGCCCCAAGTGCGGCACCCACATGGCTGTGACCGCCCGCGATCGCCTGGAACAGTTTCTCGACCCGGAAGGGAAGCAGGAAATCGCCGCCGGCCTGGAGCCTGCGGACCCGCTGAAATTCCGTGACAGCAAGCGCTACCGTGATCGCGTGGTTACCGCACAACGGGCGACCGGTGAAAAAGACGCGCTGGTGGCCATGACCGGGGCCCTCAATGGCCGTAAAGTCGTGGCTTGCGCCTTCGAATTCCGATTCATGGGCGGTTCCATGGGGTCGGTGGTTGGCGAGAAATTCGCCCGCGCAGGCCAGGAAAGCCTGCGCCTGCGGGCCCCCCTGATCTGTTTTTCCGCCACCGGTGGCGCTCGCATGCAGGAAGGTCTGCTGTCGTTGATGCAGATGGCCAAAACGAGTGCCGTGCTCGCCCGTCTCGCGGAGGAAGGTATTCCCTACATGTCCGTGCTGACCCACCCGACCACCGGTGGCGTATCCGCCAGCCTCGGCATGCTGGGGGACGTCAACATCGCCGAACCGGGTGCGCTGATAGGGTTCGCCGGCCCCCGCGTGATCGAGCAGACGGTGCGCGAGAAGCTACCTGAAGGCTTTCAGCGTAGCGAATTCCTGCTGGAAAAAGGCGCCATCGACATGATCGTCGACCGGCGCGAAATGCGTGATGAAATCTCCTCCTTGCTGGACATCCTGACGGCCGGGGTGCACTCGAAACCCGTTAGCGGTGAACTCGTCGATTCCTGAATCCTCCTCGCCTGGAGGCACCCCTGCAACGCTGGGCGAATGGCTTAGCCTGCTGGAGTACCGCCATCACACGGCGATCGATCTCGGTCTCGATCGATGCCGGGCGGTCTGGCGTCGAATGGCATCTCCGTGCCCGGCCGAGCGTATCTTCGTGGTGGCCGGCACCAACGGCAAAGGGTCTACCGTTGCCACCATCTGTGGATTGCTGAAGGGCCTGGGATACCGCTTCGGCAGCTACACGACGCCGCACATCCACGACTACAACGAACGCGTCCAGGTGATGGGATGCAACGCGAGGGATGAGGCACTGATCGAATCGTTCCACCGGGTCGAGGCGGCACTGGGAGATGTGAGCCTGAGTTACTTCGAATTCGGCACCCTGGCGGCTTTTGACCTGCTGTCGCGCCAGTCGCTGGAATTCGCCGTGATGGAGGTCGGGCTGGGCGGACGGCTGGATGCCGTCAACCTACTGGACGCGGATTGCACGGTCATTACCCCCATCGGCCTGGATCACCAGGAATACCTCGGCAGCGATCGCGAGCAAATCGGACGTGAAAAGGCCGGCATTATCCGGCGGCAGGTGCCATTGGTGCTGGGAGACCGTGACCCGCCCCGAAGCGTTCTGGAAACTGCCGAGCTCAATGAGGCACCCGTTTCCCTGATCGGACGCGATTTCGAAGCCGGCCCGTGCAACGGCCATGCCCGCTTTCGGGTTGGCGACACCCAGCTGGAGTTGCCTCTGCCCACCTTGCGTGGCGCGCACCAGTTCGACAACGCCGCAACGGGCCTGGCGGCTGTGCTGGCCCTGCTGCCCGAGGCCATGGGCCGGCAGGCGGACCTGGCCGCGGGGATTGAATCGGTCGATCTTCATGGCCGCTTCGAACGCGTTCGACAGGACCCCGAGGTGTGGATCGACGTGGGCCACAACCCGCTGGGCGCGCGAGTCATCGCGAACGCGCTGGAGAACCGCGGTGGCGGCCGCGGTCGGCGCATACGGTGCGTGCTGGCGATGCTGGCCGACAAGGACGCCGAGTCGGTGGTTGCCGAACTGGACCACGTCGTTTCTGAATGGTACTGCGCTGGACTCGAAGGCGACCGCGGACAGACGGGCGAGCGCCTGGCGCTCCGCGTCGGCTCGGTAGTCCAGCCGGGTTCTGTCCAACAATTTGTCAGGGTGCAAGAGGCGCTTCACCAGGCACTGGCGGATTCGGATCCCGCCGACGGCGTGCTGGTTTTCGGTTCGTTTCACACGGCCGACGAGGCCGACCACGAGATGATAAACTCTGCGGGCGGCAACGGGGCGGGTGACTAGTGCCTGTCCCCACTAACTGAAATGGCGGAAACGTGGATATCGCGCTCAAGCAAAGGCTGGTAGGTGCCAGCGTATTGATCGCCCTGGCGATCATCATCTTACCCATGCTGCTCGGCGGCCGCCCCGAGGACGGGAACCCCTCGGCACAGCGCATCGAGATCCCCGAACAGCCGCGGGAGCTGGACTTCGAGACCCGCCGATTTCCGGTGGGAGCCTCACCGCAGCAAGCCCGCCCACCCGTTTCTGAAGATCCCCTCGAATTGCCCGCCCCGTCACGATCCGATGCCCTGACGGCTGAAGACGCTGAAGCCGCGACGCAGGCAGACCGTGGGGTCGTTTACGAACCACCACCTGGAAGCGCGGCTGCGGAAACGGACGAAACCAAGCCCATGGAACAGCCTCCTTCCGGAACCGAGCCCGCGACCGAACAAGCGGAGCCGCCGGTGAACGTGGTCGAGTCCGAGCCCGTCGTGCCGAGCGTTGCGCAAGCGGGGGGGCGGTACGTGGTTCAAGTAGCGAGTTTCCGGTCAGCCGACAACGCGCGGAGATTGTCGGGGCAGCTCACGGAACGGGGTTACGGGGTTCAGTCCGACACGGTCACGTCCGATGTCGGAACGCTGCACCGTGTTCGGGTAGGACCCTTCGCCACCGAAGATGACGCCGGCCGCGTAGTCAAGGAATTAGGCAGGCAGCTTGCCGACGTGTCGCCGCGGGTGGTCGACCTGAAACCCGAACGCGGAGCGCCGGCGACGCAGCCTTCGGACCCGCTGGTTCGCTGGGTCGTTCAAGTCGGCAGTTTTTCAAGCGCGCGAAACGCGGAAAACCTGGTCGCCAAGCTGCGGCTGGAGGGCCTCACGGCCTACCAGGAATCCGTCAGCGGAAGTTCCGGCACCATCCACCGCGTGCGGGTGGGCCCCTTTATCGAGCGCGACGAAGCCCTCCGCGTGGATCGCCTGGTCAACGAGCGACTGTCCATCGACGGCGTTGTAATGAGCGCCGACTGACCGGTATGCAACCCGGCATGGCGGCAAGGATCAAATCCGTTGGCCTGGCCTGACTATTTCATTCTCGGAGTCATCATCCTCTCGTCGCTGGTCGGCGTTTTTCGGGGATTCATCAAGGAAGTTTTTTCGCTGGTGGTTTGGGCTGTGGCTTTCTTCGTGGCCTGGCATTTTTCAGGCGAGGTGGCGGATCTGCTTTCCAATGCCGTGACACTGCCCTCGGCACGCACGGCCATGGGGTTCGCGGGTTTGTTCATAGCTACGCTGCTGGTGGGCGGCCTGATCAACTTCCTGCTTGGAAAGCTGGTCGAAACCACCGGCCTGAGCGGCACAGACCGGTTACTCGGTGGATTGTTCGGGGCCGTTCGCGGCCTCGCTCTCGTCGTTGCGCTTCTCCTGGTTTGCGGATTCACACCGATACCGCAGGATCCGTGGTGGCGGGATTCCGCAACCATCCAGCGATTGATGCCGCTGGTTGAACGCGCCGCCCAATTGCTTCCCGAGTCCGTCACCGAGCACCTGGATTTTTCTCCAGAGCCTGGTGATGCGGCTCCCGAAGAAGACGCGGAGGAGGTACAGGCGTGATGCGATTCGCGATAAGACGGCCGGCGGTCGCTTGCAAGAGTACATCGAGGCCGTTCGCGCCTCGCACCGAATCGTCGTCGCGTCGCCCGGTCACGGTTTGGATGGTAAACTGCGCGCGTAGTCGCGGACACTGGTAGCCACAGGGGACTCGTGGAATGTGTGGAATCGTAGGAATCGTCGGCAAGAGCCCGGTCGGGCCGGCCATCTATGACGCCTTGACCATGCTGCAGCACCGCGGGCAGGACGCCGCGGGCATCGCGACGCTGGAGGGGCAGAAAATTAGGCTTTACAAGGACAGTGGCCTGATTCGCGACGTGTTCCAGCCCGAGCACATGGTCAGTTTGATGGGCCATGCCGGCATTGGGCACGTCCGCTATCCCACTGCGGGCATGGACGATTCGTCCGAAGCCCAGCCATTCTACGTCAACTCGCCTTATGGCATCGCGCTGGGCCACAACGGCAACCTCATCAATACCGAAGAGCTCTCGCAGGAGCTGTTTGACAGTGATCGCAGGCACCTGAACACGAACTCCGATTCGGAGGTCCTGCTCAACGTCATGGCGCACGAACTGCAAAAGCAGTCACCCGTGTCCCTCTTGCCGGAACACGTTTTCCAGGCCGTGGACAAGGTTCACAGCCGCTGCACCGGGGCCTATTCCGCGGTGGCGCTGATCTGCGGGTTTGGAATTGTCGGGTTCCGAGACCCCCACGGGATCCGACCGATGGTGCTGGGCCGGCGCAAGACATCGAGCGGCGACGAATGGGCCCTGGCCTCGGAGAACGTCGCCCTGGACGTCCTGGGTTTCAAACTTGTGCGCGACGTGGCGCCGGGGGAAGCGATCGTCATCACGCTGGACGGTCAACTTCACAGCCAGGTTTCGGAGCAATGCCGCGGCCACTCGCCGTGCATCTTCGAATTCGTTTATTTCGCGCGTCCCGACTCGATGCTGGACGACATCTCGGTGTACAAGGCCAGGCTGCGCATGGGCCAGGCGCTGGCACGAAAAATTCTCAGGGAGAGACCCGATCACGACATCGATGTCGTGATTCCGGTACCCGATACCAGCAGGACGGCGGCGCTGCCATTGGCCTACGACCTCGATGTGAAGTACCGCGAAGGCTTCATCAAGAACCGGTACATCGGACGGACGTTCATCATGCCGGGTCAGCATGCCCGCAAGAAGTCGGTCAAGCAAAAATTGAACGCGATTGCGCTCGAGTTTCGCAAGAAAAACGTGCTGATCGTCGATGATTCCATCGTGCGCGGCACGACGTCCAAGAAAATCATCCAGATGGCACGGGAAGCGGGGGCGCGAAAAGTGTATTTTGCATCCGCATCGCCGCCTGTACGCTATCCCAATATTTACGGAATCGACATGCCGGCGCCCTCGGAACTGGTCGCCAACGAGCGCACGATCGAGGAAATAGAGGCCGAGCTGGGTGCCGATTGGCTGATCTACCAGGATCTCGAAGACCTGATCGAGGCGTGCCGCGAAGGCAACGAGCAAATCCCGCGCTTTGACACCTCGTGTTTTTCAGGGGAGTACGTCACGGGCGTGCGCGAGGGCTACCTGGAGAAATTGCAATCGCTTCGTTCCGACCAGGCCAAGAGCGAGCGGCGCGACGGCAACCGAATCCTGCGCGCGAGTTGACCCGCGCGTGTGGAGACGCGCTAGCGCCTCTGCTTTCTCCAGCAATCGACGATGTGTTCGACATCGGTTTCTTCCGGCCCGCTTTTCCACATCTCCGCGTATTCAATGCTCTGCGCATTGGGTGGCGGATTCGGCATCGTGACCCGGAATCTGACCGGCATCGGCACGGCTTCACCGGCCGCGATTGCCTCGCCCTGCGCCAGCGAGGTCAGGGCTTCGAGGATGCCGCGCGCCGAATCGGGTACCAGCGCCCTGACGTAGTCCTGATCGTCCGGGTTCGATATGCGCAGGCATACCCAGCTCGAGCACTGGGCCAGCACGGTTTCGGAAAGCTCGTTGGGACGCTGGCTCACGACGCACAAGCCGACGGCGTATTTACGGCCGGCTTTCGCGATACGCTCGAAGCTGCGCCGCGTTCCCTCATGTCCGCCGACGTGGTCGCGCGGAATGTAGGCGTGCGCTTCCTCCGCGATGACGAAGATCGGAAATTCGCGGCACTTGGGGTTCCAGTAGTTGAATTCGAACGCCAGCCGCCCGATTTGCGAGGTCACGGTCGGGTGCACGTCGAAGGGAACCGAGCTGATGTCCAGCACCGTGACCTTCGCCCGTTTTTCACCCAGACCGATGAAGTCGCGCATCAGGCCGGGCAGGGACTCCGACGAGGTGCGTTTTTTCGGCTTGAGCAGGAAATCGTAGCGGGTGTCGTTGAGCCGGCTTTGCAGTTTGACCAGCAACTGGTCGAACTTGCCGGTCAGGGCCGTCTTGGACTTGCCGAAGTCGGCGGTGGTCTCGTTCGCGTACTTGAAGCGCTTGATCATGTCGTCGAGCGAAAAGTAGATCGGCGAATCGACCGTGATGTGCCCCAGGTTCAGGTGCTGGTTGGCTTCGCGCTTCAATTCCAGCAAGACGCCGCGCAGGAAAGCGATCTGCACCGAGGCGTTGGGATCGTCCATGTCGATCAGCAGTTCGATCAACTCTTCGTAGGTCAACAACCAGTAGGGGATCTCCAGGTCGCTGGCCTTGATGCAGTTGACCATGTCCTCGGGGAACGGTGGCCGGGTTGTCGGATCCCAGTCTTTCGTGCCGTACTCGCCATGAAGATCGAGGATCACCACGTGCGCGTTTGGCATGGACTTCAGCGTGGACTGGATAAAACTGGTGACGGTCCAGGACTTACCGGCGCCCGACTGACCGAGGATGGCCGCGTGGCGTCCGAAGAATGAGTCCGGATCGATGTATACGTTGACGCTGTCGGAGGCGCTGAGCTTGCCGACATTGAAGTTGGCCGCCGCGTACTTGGAGAACAGGATTTCCAGCGTGGGCGCGGTCACGATATGCAGTTCGGCGCCGGTCGTGGGGTAGTGGGCCACGCCACGCTCGAAACCACCCTTGGCCGTAATCTCGCCCAACGGGTTCAGGCGCAGCATGCGCTCCATCTTGCCGTCGTCGCCAACCTCCTGCCACATGCTTTCGACGATCACCAGCACGTAGGTTCCGGCCTGACGGACCATCAAGTAGGAGCCCACCATACCGATGCGAATTTCTTCGTCGCCAATGGTCAGACTGGGCACGTAGCCTTCATCTTCGGAGATCAATTGGGCGACGCATTCGGAGCCGCTGGACTCGACCAGGTGGCCGATAAGGGTGTTTTTCTCGCTAATCATGATACTTCCCTGTCATAATTTAAAATAACACTATGATATAACACGTGTTTTGTAAAGGAATTTCGACGGCTTGATCGCCTATTCCAGCTCGGCTGCGGCCGCTTCGACGTCAAGCCGCTCCATCGCGTCGAGCGCCGTGGACTCCGCGGCCTTCACGTACAGCTCGGACACCTCCTCGTAACGGTCGTCGCCAAAGAGCATATACAGGCCGTTGGCGAATTCCATCTGGGCGATGGGGGACCGCGGTGTCAGCTTCAGCGACTGCTCAAAGTGCTCGAGCGCTTCGTTGGCGTTGGCGCCGTAGGTCATCGAGCCGATCAGCTTCCCGACCTTGTCGAGGATTTCAGCGTGGTACATGCCCATGGCGGTGTGCGCCTCGGCATGATCGGGCTGCAATTCGAGTGTCCGCTTGAGGCTGGTCTGGATTTTCCCGCCCACGCCCTGCTTGAGCGCCTTGACCACCGAGATGCTCTGGCTGTAGCGGCCCAGGTTGAACGCGTGGAAGTAGTGGGCGTTCGCATCATCGGGCAGGGCTTCGATTGCGCGTTCGGCCCTTGCGACGGCGTCTTTGGATAAGCTGATTTTCCGCGAGTCGTTCTCTTCCAGGTACGTCGCGTAGATGCCGGTGGCCTTGTTAGCGACAGCGTGCCCGGCGATTCCTGCCTCGTCGCCCAATTCCACCGCCGCCTCGAAGTCGCCGCGGTGAAACGCGCGCCAGGCCTCCTGCAAGGTCTCGTCGGACGGAAAAGGCTCTTTGTCACCGGTATGAAGTTCGGCCCAATGCGTTTGTAGGGCATCTCCGGCGAAGTCGTAGTCGGAGTCGGAATAGGGAAAACGTGTCCAGTTACTCATTCTAGTGTGATTACTCTAATTGAGGTTCATAGAATGTGGCCGTCATCAATAATCAACCCTCAAAAGGAGGACGACATGGCCACGAAGAAACTGAAAAAGAAAGTACAACGTAAACCCGCTGCCCGCAAGGCGACGCAGCCCGTCGTCGACGCAGCACGCGATTTTTGGCTGGCTGGCCTGGGCGCCATGAGCTATGCACAAGAAGAAGGCATGAAGGCCGTTGGCAAGGGCAACCAGTTGTTTGATCAGCTGGTCAAGGAAGGAACGAAAATCGAGAATAGCGGCCGCAAAGATCTCGAGAGCGCGTTCAATGACATCCGCAACGAAATCGAAAATCGCGTAGGTGATTTTCGCTCCGACGTGGAGTCCGCGGTCAGCGAGCTCCGAGGCGAAGTGACATCCCGCGTGGGCGACGTTCGCGGCGATGTCGAACACCGCCTGGAGCCCGTTCTCTCTCGCAGCAAGAAGGTCGAGAAGGAAGCATCAGAGCGTTGGGACAAGCTCGAAGGCTTTTTCGAAGAGCGTGTTGCCGGCGTTCTGGTCCGCCTCGGTATCCCGAGCCGCGACGACATTGACACGCTGAATCGCCGGGTGCAGTCCCTGTCCCGCCAGGTTACGGAATTGAAGAAGGACGCACCCAAGACGGCTGCTCCGAAGCCCAAGACCGTTGCCAAGAAAGCGACCAAGAAAAAGGCCGTCAGAAAAGCGGCGCCTCGCAAGACGGTTGCCAAGAAAAGCACGGTGAAAAAGTCCGCGACGAAGAAGAGCGTGACCAAGAAGGCCGACAGCTAGCCGTCTTGACCGAACCACTGAACCGCCATTGTAATTGCGTTCAGAAAAAAAACTATCCCTCTTGGGCCGGCGTCTGCCGGCCCTCTTTTTTTCCAAACCTCATACGACCCGTGAGAGGTAGGTATAAGCGATATCGGTCAGTTGGCTGCTCTCGGGCTCGCGGAGGTGCGGCGTAAGCATCAGCAGTACGCGTGCGATCCCGAAAATCTGCGCTGATCCGTCCTCCAGTCCCTCGGGATCCTGCAGATCGGAAAACGGAATCCAGTAAGTCAGCGCAAGGAGCAGGTTCTGCGTGAGCAGCTCTTTTTGCACCCCGGATGCATCGAGCAGGCCGGACTTGCCCAGGCCGGTCATCAGGTTTTCAATGCTCCGGCGTTCCCGCTCCAGCAGGGCCCGCATCGCGCGATCGAGGTCGGGAATGCGTGCGGTGAGATCGGCCAGATTTCGATACAGGAAACGGAATTCGCCCTTGACCTCGAACGCAAGGTGAAGTTGCAGCCAGAGATCCTCGCCATTGATGCGTTCGTCCGCCGCGATGTCGATCAACGGTTGAAAACGCGCCAGGAATCGCTTGAACAGCTCGATGACGATGTCGTCCTTGCTGCGGAAATGGTAATACAGATTTCCCGGGCTGATATCGGCCTCGTCGGCGATCAGGTTCGTGGTGACGTTGGGCTCGCCGTGCTCGTTGAACAGGCCAAGGCTGGTGGCCAGAATCAGTTCCCGGGTGTCCCTGCGCGCCATGGGCTAGACGGGCGCTCCCAGTTTGCCAACGAGTTCCACGTACTCGCGTTTTGCCCCCTCTGGATCGGTGCCCTGCAGCTTTTCCCAGGCCTCGTACTTGGCGGTTCCGACGAAGTCGAAAAAACCCGGTTTGGGTCCGCTGACGTCTCCTGCAGAGCCCTGCTTGTACAGGGCGTACAGCTTCAGCATCGTCTGGTCGTCCGGCCGTTCGGCCAGGGATTTGACGGCGACGGCCGCCTTTTCGAATTGCTCGTTGAGGTCGCTCATCGTTGAATCTCTCCTGTCAGATAGCCTGGCGGTAGCGCGCGACCGCCATTCTGCTATGATCCTAACACGATCAGAACTGAGGACAGACTGTGTTCCCATCGGACCGGTCGATACTTTCCTGGAGGCACACAACATGAGTTATTTTCTTACCGGCGGTACTGGATTCATCGGCCAGAATCTCATTCCGGAACTGCTGAAACGGCGCGGCAAAATCTATGTACTGGTTCGCAAAGGCTCCGAAGACAAGCTGAAAACCTTGAAAGGGCGCCTCGGCAGCGGCGCCTCGCGAATCGTCCCGGTGACCGGCGACCTCACCAAGCCGTACCTGGGATTGACGCCGGCCAAGCGCAAAGAACTGGAAGGAAAAGTCCGACACTTCTTCCACCTGGCCGCGATTTACGATCTCAAGGCCGATGCCGCTTCGCAGCAGGCCGCCAATGTCGATGGTACGAAGAACGCCGTGCGCTTGGCGGGCGCCGTCAAGGCGGGCAGGTTTCACCACGTAAGCTCAATCGCTGCGGCCGGGCTGTACCCGGGGATCTTCACCGAAGACATGTTCGATGAGGCCGTCGGCCTGGACAACCCGTACTTCAGAACCAAGCACGACTCGGAAGGCGTGGTCCGCAAGGAATGCAAGGTGCCCTGGCGCGTGTATCGTCCCGGCATCGTGGTGGGAAATTCGGAAACGGGCGAAATCGACAAAATCGACGGTCCCTACTATTTCTTCAAACTGATTCAGAAACTGCGCAAAACGCTACCGCCCTGGATGCCCGCGGTGGGCCTCGAAGGCGGTCGAATCAACATCGTTCCGGTCGACTTCGTGGCCAAGGCGCTGGACCACATCGCGCACGCGCCGCGCCAGGACGGCAAGTGCTTCCACCTGACCGACCCGAAGCCCAAACGCATCGGCCAGGTCCTGAATATATTTGCCGACGCCGCGCACGCGCCGCAGCTCAGCATGCGTTTCGATGCGCGGATGTTCAATTTCATCCCGGGCGGCGTGAAGCAGGGGTTGATGATGCTGCCACCCGTGCGTCGCATTTACCGTCACGTGTTGAATGACCTGGGCATGCCGCCCGATGTGCTGAACTTCATCAATTACCCGACGAAATTCGACAGCCGCGATACCCAGCGACTGCTCAAGGGCACGGGCATTCGCGTACCGGCCCTGGACGACTACGCATGGCGGTTATGGGATTACTGGGAACGTAATTTAGACCCGGACCTGTTCATCGACCGCAGCCTGCGCGGTCACGTCGAGGGCAAAGTGGTCGTAGTGACCGGCGGCTCTTCCGGTATCGGGCTGGCCACGGCAATGATGATGGGGCAGGCCGGCGCCCGCGTAGCCGTCGTTGCGCGTGATCCCGAGAAGCTGGCCGATACGGTCGAGATGATCAGGGAAGACGGCGGGGAAGCCTCGGCGTTCGTCGGTGACATGGCCGACATGGAATCCTGCGACAAGGTCGTGGCGGACATTCTCAAGGAGATGGGCGACATCGAGGTGCTGGTCAACAACGCGGGCCGCTCGATTCGCCGCGGTATCTCGTCTTCCTACGACCGCTTCCATGATTTCGAAAGAACCATGCAGCTGAACTATTTCGGCAGCCTTAGAATGATCATGAACGTACTTCCCACAATGGAAAAGAAACGCAGCGGCCAGGTCATCAATATTTCTTCCATCGGCGTGCTTTCCAACGCGCCCCGGTTTTCCGCCTACGTGGCGTCCAAAGCTGCGCTGGATGCCTTCTCTCGCTGCGCCTCGGCCGAATTCAGCGACACGGGAGTGAATTTCACCACCATCAATATGCCCCTCGTGCGAACCCCGATGATTGCGCCGACCCGGATGTACGACAACGTCCCCACGATCTCCCCCGAGGAAGCCGCGGCCATGGTGAAGCAGGCGGTCATCTACAAGCCGCAACGCATTGCAACGCGACTGGGCACCTTTGCGCAGGTGCTGCACGCCGTGGCGCCGAAGGTTTCCGAGATCATCATGAACAGCGCGTTCAAGATGTTCCCCGATTCGGCGGCGGCGAAGGGAGTGAAGGACCACCAGGCCGTCGCTTCGCAGGAGCAGTTGGCGTTTGCCAGCCTGATGCGGGGGATTCACTGGTAAGGCAGGACGGGCAACTTGCCCGGCGGAGAAAGGCGTCATGAGCAAACCGGGCGCAGACTTGCTCCGGAGCATGTTGACGAGGAATCATCGCCTGGCTGCCGATATCGGGGGCGAGGGTTTTCCCCTGTCCCGGTTCGAAACGCTGCAGCGTTGGCAGCTGGAACGCCTGACGGTGACCTTCGACGATCTCTATCGACAAGAGGGCTACCGTCACGCGGTCGAATTCTTCGTGTCCGACCTCTATGGCGGGCTGGATTTTCGCCAGCGCGACAAGGAAATGGATCGGGTTGCGCCGGTGATGATCCGTTTCCTTCCCAACAGGGCGCTGGTCGCCCTGGCCGAAGCCTTCGAGCTCCAGGCACTCAGTCTCGAATACGACATCGCGATGGCGCACGTCATGGAGGCGATGAACATCGAGGAACTGGGCATGCCGGACTACTGTCGGGTCTACCTGGCCGCCAGCGACCGCGCCGGCAGGGAGCGGCAGATCCTGCTGATTCGCAAGCTGGGGCGCGATCTGAAACCGATCGTCCGCAAACCGGTGATCAACGCGTTGCTGCGCATGCTTCGCGGCCCGGCGCACGCCGCGGGGTTCGGCAACTTGCAGGAGTTTTTGGAAAAAGGCCTGGCATCATTCCGCGGTCTCGCGGACCCCAATCACTTCGTCGACACGATCTTCGAGCGGGAGTGGGCGGCGATGGAGCGGCTGTTCGCGGGAGATCCCGATCCGTTCAGGCTCCTGGAAAACGACAGTTGAAGTGCTCTCCGAGGTAGGAGACGATTTCGTCCTCGATGCGGCCCTTCAGAAACATCAGCACCAAACCCAGCCGGGCCTTGATCCGGATTTCGCTCTCACGTACCGTGATGGTCCCGTCCACGCCGGGCCTGTCGAAGTGGATATGATCCCCGTGCCAGCCGTAATTGATGTCGAACTTGTTCGCGAGGTCCTCCGCAAGGCGGTCGGCCGCGGCCTGCGCTTCGTCCCGGTTCATGTCGTGTTCGGCGTGCATGTCGATCGTCGACATTCGATGGCTCCGCAGATTTCAGTGCGCCCAAGTGTAGACAAGCGATGCCCGGTGTTCCAGTTTTCCCGGAGGGAGTCGTGAGGGCAATTCGCTGGTTGTTCTACGCAGTACTCATGCTGTTTGCATTTTTGGGTGCGGCGTACCTGGGTCTCAATGCCTGGGTCGAGTCGGCCGGCGGAAAACGCGCGCTAGAAAAACAGTTGTCGGCGGAGGCCGGCGTGCCGGTGCGTCTTTCCGGCGAATTCGACGTGAAGTTCTGGCCCCCGGTCGGCGCCAGCGGGACCGACCTCGAAATCCTCGAATCCGAGGCGGGGCTTGTGATGGCGAAGAGCCGCGCGTTCGAAATCCGGTTGGCGTTGGATGCGCTGCTCAAGCAGCAAATCCGAGCCGAACGCATTCGCCTGGAGTGGTTGACCCTGGGCGCGGCCGGCGGGGCGCGTTTCGCTGTGCCGGGAATCGAGGTCACGGGCTTCGAGCCCGGCATCCCCACGGGCCTGCTCATCGACCTGGGATTCCTGGGCAACGTGAACGGTACGTTTACCTGGCGCCCGGAATCGTCGAGCGTCGATCTCGACCTCGGCTGGGCCGCGCCCGAACGCGACGACATCGACCTGGCCGGAACCGTTCACTACGGCGCGCCATCGCTCCACATGACCGGTCTCGCTGCACGCATCGCCGGACAAGAATTGACAGGCGAGGGGTGCGTCCTTCCGGACGGTCCCGTACTCAACCTGCTTCTCGCGGCCGATTCCCTGGACCTCGAGGCCCTCGCCGACGCCGTCCCGGGAGCCCAGGGCGCCAGCAGCGGTGGATTGCCTTTCGAGGTCAACCTCAGGCTCGAGGCGAGGACACTGCAGCGGGGCGAGCTGCTGGCCCGAGAGACCGTCATCGAGGTGGGTGCACCGCCGCGCTGCCCCTGAGGCCGGGCCGCGGTATGCGCTCCGAGGTTTAGGTTATACAATGTGCGCTCGCATCAAGCAGCAGCAGAAAAGGGAACAGGCCCCTTGAGCAAGAAGAAAGAGGACACCGCATCGCTATCCGCCGTCCGAGACGAGATCGACCGTCTCGACGAGCGCATTCAGGACCTGATCAACGAGCGCGCCAGGCTGGCATTTCGCGTCCGGGAGAGCAAGGGTGGCTCGCGCGACGCGGTCAATTTCTACCGGCCCGAACGCGAGGCGCAGGTGTTGCGCAAGCTTCGTGAGCGCAACCGGGGCCCGCTGAGCGACAACGAGATGCTGCGCCTGTTTCGCGAGATCATGTCGGCCTGCCTCGCCCAGCAGGAGCCGCTGAAGATCGCGTATCTCGGCCCGGAGGGCACCTTTACCCAGCAGGCGGTCCATCGCCATTTCGGGCACTCGGTCCATGCCAGCAGCCTGCCCACCATCGACGAAGCATTCGAACAGGTCCAGGCCGGTGATGCCGACTTCGGTGTGGTCCCAGTCGAGAACTCCACCCAGGGCATTGTCAGCCATACGCTGGACATGTTTCTCTATTCCGACCTCAAGATTTGCGGCGAGATCGAGTTGCGGGTGCGCCAGAACCTGCTCACCCAGGCCAAGAGCCTGCAGCAGGTGGAGCGGGTCTATTCGCACGAGCAGTCGCTCTCGCAATGCAAGAACTGGCTGCGCACGCACCTGCCCGGCGTGGAGGTGATCGCGGTCAGCAGCAACGGCGAGGCCGCCCGCCGGGTGCGAAACATGCCGGAAGCCGCGGCCATCGGTGGTCGGTCCGCTGCCGACGTTTACGGTCTGCCGGTTCTGTTCGCCGATATCGAGGACCACCCCGACAATACGACCCGTTTCCTGGTGATCGGGCGCGAGATTTTCGCGCCGTCCGGTCACGACAAAACGACGCTGTTGCTTTCCGGCGACGAGGGGCCCGGGCTTCTGCACAGCCTGCTCGAACCGTTCCGCGTGCACGGTTTGAACATGAACCGCATCGAATCGCGTCCCGCGCGGACCGGCAAATGGGCCTACGTGTTTTTCGTTGACGTGGAGGGCCACGCGGAAGAACCGCAGGTGGCTGCCGCGCTCGAAGACCTGAGCAAGGTCAGCAAGCTGTCGCGCGTGCTGGGCTCTTACCCCCGCGCCGTCCTGGCTGACAAGTCATGATCCTGGCCACCCGGCCGGCCGCTTCGCCGTTGCGGGGCAACTTGACGCCGCCCGGCGACAAGTCGATTTCGCACCGCGCCCTGATTTTCGGCTGTCTTGCAGCCGGTGAAACACGGGTCGAGGGATTGCTCGAAAGCGAAGACGTGCGCGCCACCGCCGCGGCCTGCCGCCAACTGGGCATGCAGATGCGCCGGGAGAATAGGGCCGTCGTGCTCCGGGGCACGGGCGGCGAGGGTCTGCGCGCCCCGACCGGCGAACTGGACATGGGAAACTCGGGCACCGCGATGCGCTTGCTGGCGGGTGTGCTGGCCGCGCAACCGTTCGACTCGGTCCTGGTGGGGGACGAGTCCCTCAGTCAGCGCCCGATGATGCGGGTCGTGAGTCCCCTTCGGGAAATGGGTGCTCGTATCGAGACCGCCGAAGGCGGCAAGCCGCCTCTGCGGATTCAAGCGGTCGACGGGCTCGTCGGCATCGACTACGCCTCACCGGTCGCCAGTGCGCAGGTCAAATCCTGCTTGATGCTGGCGGGTCTTTACGCCAGCGGGCGGACCTCCATTCGCGAACCGCTCACGAGCCGTGACCACACGGAAAAGATGTTGCCCGCGTTCGGGATTCCGGTGGGCGAGGATTGCACCGTTTCAGGCGGGGCCCGGCTGCAGGGCACGGCTTTGCGGGTACCGGCGGATATCTCGTCCGCGGCGTTTTTCCTGGTTGCCGCGGCACTGGTCCCGGGTTCTGATGTCCTGCTGAACAACGTTGGCCTCAATGAGACGCGTGACGGCATCGTTCGCGTCATGAAGGCCATGGGCGCGGACCTCGAAGTGCTCGATGCGCGCGAATCCGGCGGGGAAACCGTGGGCAACATCAGGATTCGATACGCAGGCCGCTTACAAGGGATCGATATTCCGAAAGAGCGGGTGCCCTCGATGATCGACGAGCTGCCGGTGATCCTGGCGCTGGCGGCGGCCAGCGACGGAACCACGCGGCTGCGGGGCGCGGCGGAGCTTCGGGTCAAGGAAAGCGACCGCCTGGCGGTGATGGCCCGCGGGCTGGAAGCACTGGGCGTGGATCTCACCGAATACGAGGACGGGATGGACTTGACAGGAGGAGCCATCGGCCACGGATTGGTCGACGGGGCGGGCGACCATCGCTGCGCGATGAGTTTCTGCGTGCTGGGCCAGGTGGCGGACGGTCCGGTCGAGGTCAGCGGCTGCCAGAACATCGACACATCCTACCCGGCATTCGCGCCCGACCTGGCAGGCCTGGGGGGCAGGGTGCACCGTCCTGCCGGGGAGCAAGCGAGCTGAGATGTCCCGGGTACCCGTCATCACCATCGATGGCCCCGGCGGTTCGGGTAAAGGCACGATCGCCTTGCGCCTGGCTCGTGCCCTGGGCTGGCACCTGCTGGACAGCGGTGCGCTTTACCGCCTGGTCGCGGTTGCGGCGCTTGACCGGGGCGTCCGGGCGAGCGACGAGACCGGGTTGGCGCGGATGGCCCGCAAACTGGATGTCCGGTTCGAGGCCGCCGATGACGGTGTGGCCGTCATCCTGGAGGGCGCGGACATCACGGATCGCTTGCGTTCCCACCAGACCAGCGAAATGGCCTCCCGGGTAGCGGCCCTGCCTTCCGTTCGCGAAGCCCTGGCTGAACGGCAGAGACAGTTTCGCCAGGCCCCGGGGCTGGTCGCGGACGGGCGCGACATGGGAACCGTCATCTTCCCCGATGCTCCGCTGAAGTTGTATCTGACCGCCAGCCCCGAGGCCCGCGCCGAAAGACGCTATAAGCAGTTGAAAGAAAAAGGGGAAAGTGTTAATCTCTCGCGCCTTTCCCAGGACATCAAAAAGCGGGACGAGCGAGACAGTACCAGGGCCATAGCGCCGCTGAAACCTGCCCCCGACGCCCACGTGATTGACTCCACGGAAATGGGCATCAACGAGGTAATGGACACGATTCATAAATTGATTAAAGAATCGAATATATCTCATTGATCTTGAATTATATTTTTTTGCTCCATCTCCTTTGCGAGACGCCAGGAGGGACGATCGTCGTCGATCGTCGGCCGGCCGATCCATCGGCGAAGGAATTTTTTAAACGGGCATTTTGCCCCACAACCCTTGGGTGGGCGGTCGCCGCAATGGTGGTTCGCCCGTTGAGTAAACAACATGACTGAATCATTTGAAGCACTGCTCGAAGAAAGCCTGGCGCAACAAGAACTCAAGCCAGGAACCATCGTAACCGGCACGATTATGGAAATACGCGACGACACTGTCGTGGTCAACGCCGGACTGAAATCTGAAGGAATCGTTCCCATCGTCCAATTCAAGAATCTCCAGGGTGAACTGGAGGTCGAAGTGGGTGATGAGGTCCAGGTTGCGCTGGATACGCTCGAAGACGGCTTCGGCGAAACCCGGCTCTCCCGCGACAAGGCCAAGCGCGCGCTTGTCTGGGACAAACTGGAAACCGCTTTCGATGGCGAAGAGACCGTCGAAGGCAAGATCAGCGGCAAAGTCAAGGGTGGCTTTACCGTCGATATCGAGGACATCCGCGCCTTTTTGCCCGGCTCGCTGGTGGACGTACGTCCGGTCCGCGATCCGACGTACCTGGAGGGCAAGGATCTCGAGTTCAAGATCATCAAGCTGGACCGCAAGCGCAATAACATCGTGGTCTCGCGCCGCGCCGTTGTAGAGTCTGAATTCAGCGCCGAACGCGAAGCCCTGCTCGAACGCCTCGATGAAGGTGTGATCATACCGGGCGTGGTCAAGAACCTGACCGATTACGGCGCGTTCCTCGACCTGGGCGGCATCGACGGCCTGCTGCACATCACCGACATGGCGTGGAAGCGCGTTCACCACCCGAGCGAGGTGGTCAACGTCGGTGACGAACTGGACGTGCGCGTGCTGCGGTTCGACCGCGAGCGCAATCGCGTTTCTCTCGGTCTCAAGCAGCTGGGCGAGGATCCGTGGACGGACCTGGCGCGCCGCTACCCGGTAGGCACCCGCCTGTTCGGCAAAGTGTCGAACATCACCGATTACGGTTGCTTCGTCGAGATCGAAGACGGCGTCGAGGGCCTGGTGCACGTCTCCGAAATGGACTGGACCAACAAGAACGTCAACCCGGCCAAGGTCGTTCACACCGGTGACGAGGTCGAGGTCATGGTGTTGGATATCGACGAAGAGCGCCGCCGAATTTCCCTGGGTATGAAGCAGTGCCAGGAGAATCCGTGGGATGCGTTCGCCGCCACCAGCAACAAGGGCGACAAAGTTTCCGGCGCCATCAAGTCAATCACCGATTTTGGTATCTTCATCGGTCTTGAAGGCGGTATCGACGGCCTTGTCCACCTGTCGGATATCTCCTGGCAGGACACCGGTGAGGACGCGGTCCGCAACTTCCGTAAGGGCGAAGAGGTGGAAGCCGTTGTGTTGGCGGTCGACCCTGAGCGCGAGCGCATCTCCCTGGGCATCAAGCAACTCGACCAGGATCCGTTTGCCACGTTCATGGCAGCACACCCGCGCGGCTCGCTCGTCAAGGGCACCGTCAAGGAAGTCGACGCACGCGGCGCTGTGATCGAGCTCACCGAGGGGGTCGAGGGTTACCTGCGCGCTTCCGACATCAAGGAAGAGCGTGTCGAGGACGCAACCCGCGAACTGTCGGTCGGTGACGAGATCGAGGCCAAGTTCGTCAGCCTGGACCGCAAGAACCGTACGCTGTCCCTGTCGGTCCGCGCCAAGGACGATGCCGAGATTGCCGAAGCCCTGCGCGAGTACAAGCAGAGTGGCGCTTCCGGCGGTACGACTTCCCTGGGCGACCTGCTCAAGGAGCAGCTGGATCAGGATTCCTGAGACCGCCGATGTAAGAAACCGTGGACGGGGCTGGACTTACAGCCCCGTTTGCCAATAAAATCAATACCCTATTTGGTGGAGGCGCGTGTGTCGGTTGAAACCAAAGGAATAACGATCAGGGACAGTAAACAGCCATGACCAAATCAGAACTCATCGACCGGCTCGCCGACGAGCAACAGCACCTGGCCCACCTGGACGTGGAACTGGGCGTCAAGTCCATCCTCGAGCAGATGAGCGGCTCGCTGGCCGGAGGAGACCGCATCGAGATTCGTGGTTTCGGCAGTTTTTCCCTGCATTACCGCGCCCCACGCATGGGCCGCAACCCTAAGACCGGCGAGTCCGTCGCCTTGCCCGGCAAGCACGTGCCGCACTTCAAGCCTGGCAAAGCACTGCGCGAGCGCGTCGACTACTCCAAGAGCTGAGTCCGGCCATGTACCGGGTGCTGTTCATAATCGTCATCATCCTGGCGGTGGCGCTGGGCCTCGTGGTGGGCACCCTCAACGCGGAGCTGGTTCACGTCGATCTGCTCTGGATTCAATTGGAGTGGCCCCTGGGGTTGGTCATTCTCAGCGCCGCTGCGCTGGGCCTGCTCATCGGCCTGTTGTTGGCCTGGTTGTTCAGCGTACTCCCCCTTCGCGCCCGCTTACGCAAGGCGCTCAGCCGTGAGGCCAGCTATAGCAATACCCTGAACAACGTCGATGACTGAAATCGTATTGCTCCTCTCGCTGCCGGTCGCGGTTTATTTCGGCTGGTGGCTGGCCCGCACGATCGGCCGGCGAACGTCCAGCAAGCAGCGCCAGCTGTTCAGCAATCAGTATTTCCAGGGTCTCAACTACCTGCTCAACGAACAGCCCGACAAGGCCATCCAGGTCTTCCTTGAGCTGGCCGAAGTCAACGAGGACACCGTGGAAACCCACATGGCGCTGGGCAGCCTGTTCAGGCGCCGCGGTGAGGTCGACCGCGCGATCCGTTTTCACCAAAACATTATTGCCAAGCCGGGCTTGGGCGCCGAGCAACGCATCCAGGCGCTGCTGGAACTCGGCGAGGACTACATGAAGGCCGGCCTGCTGGATCGCGCCGAACGCCTGTTTACCGAGTTGATCGAGAACGATGCACAGACGCCCTCGGCGCTGCACAGCCTGCTGGAGATCTACCAGCAGGAACGCGACTGGGACCAGGCGCTTGAAGTGGCGCAGCGCCTGGAGCAGTCCAGTGGTGAGCACATGGGCGACACGATGGCCCAGTTCTGCTGCGAGATGGCGAATTCGGCGCTGAACGAGGGTGACCGGGAGCGTGCCCGGCGGCACCTCAGGCAGGCCCGTCGACACGATCCGCGCTGCATCCGGGCGCGCTTCATTCTCGCCCGCGTGTGCCGGCAGGAGGGAGAAGTCGACAAGGCGCTCGACCTGTTCGAGGAAATCGGGGGGCTGGACAAGGAGTACATACCCGAGTTGCTGGAGGAATACATCGAAACGGCCGAGGAGGCCGGACAGCAGGATCGCTCCCGGGCGCGCCTCGAGGAATGGTCCGAGGACTATCGGGGCATCTCGTTGATTCTCAAGCTGGCGGACCACCTCGGTGAAGAGCAGGGCGGCGACGCCGCCGGCAGGTTCCTGGTCGATACCCTGACCGCCAAGCCCTCCGTGCGAGGCCTCGACCGCCTGATCGAACTGAAGGCGGATGGCCATCTGCGGGCAGACGACAGCGACGATATCCTCAAGGCCGTCACCGCGCGCCTGCTGGCCCGGCAGCCGGCCTACCGCTGCGTGCACTGCGGCTTCAGCGGGCAGTCCCATCATTGGCAGTGCCCGAGCTGCCGACACTGGAGCACGACCAAGAAAATCCAGGGCGTACTGGGAGAGTAGGCCGCATGCCCGCCCTGTACCTGCTTGCATTGGCCGCGTTACTGTCCGCGTTGCTGACCGGCCTGGTCACTCACTACGCGCGCAGGATCGGCCTGCTGGACCATCCGGGTGAGCGTTCCAGCCACACGAATCCGACGCCACGGGGGGGCGGCGCCGGCTGGATTCTGGCATTCCTCATCTCGCTCGGCGTTTACCTGCTGACGGTCGATGCGGCGCGGGACAGCGTCGCGGGGTCGGCCGCGATGATCGGCGGGTTGGTCGTTCTGGCCATGCTGGGATGGTGGGATGACCACCACGACCTGAGCGCAAGATTGCGCTTGTTGGTCCAGTTCCTGGTTGGCGGCTTGTTCATCGCGTCCCTGGTCTCCCCGGACTGGATTCCATCGTGGCCGATGGCCACTCTGGGACTCCTGTTCCTCGTCTGGATGATCAACCTCTACAATTTCATGGACGGCAGCAACGGCATGGCGGCCGCCCAGGGCGTGTTCGGATTCTTGCTGAGCGCCTGGCTGTTCGCACCCGGCAGTCAGACAGCGGCCGTCGTCTGCCTGATGATGGCCGGTGCCTGCGCCGGCTTCCTGCCCTGGAACCTGGGCAAGGCCCGGGTTTTCATGGGGGACGTGGGGAGCCTCGCGCTGGGGTTCATGCAGGGCGGAATACTGGTGTACGGCGTTGCCGACGGCTTGATCAGCGTGCCGGTGGCCCTGCTGGTGCCGGCGGTATTTCTTGCCGATGCCACCCTGACCCTCGTGCTGAGGGTAATGAAGGGGGAGCGGTGGTATAATGCGCACCGGCAACACCTGTATCAGCGGTTGATCGCGTCGGGATGGACACACGCCCGTGTTCTCCTGGTTTACCAGGCGGTCAACCTGCTCGTGGTGGTTCCGGGAATTTTGATTGGAGTCAAAAACCCGGAATGGGCCTGGCCCACGGTTCTTGCTGTCGGCTCTGTCCTCGGACTGGGCTGGTACCTGTCGATAATAAAGATTGGAGTGCTCGCACACGCGAGATAAAAAAATGGACTTCATGCGCATCCTGCGTCACCCGCGTGCGGCTGTTGTGGCACACGACCTGGTGATGGTCATCGTCTCCTGGCTTGCAGCCGGGTGGATCATCCACCGTGGCGATTTCCTGGGGGTCATCTCGACCATCCCCATCGTTACCGAACTCTTTCTGATCACGCTGGTCCAGGGGCTGGTGCTGTGGTCGACCGGTCTGTACAAGGGCCTGTGGCGTTTCGCCAGCTTTCCCGATCTGTGGAATATTGCTCGCGCGTGCACCTTTGGCGCGATCCTGATCGTCAGTGCGCTGACCATTTTTTACGGAGCCGACGTGCGCGGCCTGCTGCCCGCCGTTCTCGTCTACCCGGGCATTCTGTTCCTCGCGCTCGGCCTGCCGCGCATGTGTTACCGGTTCTGGAAAGACTCGAGCCTGCCGGACACCTCGCAAACCCAGGGTATGAAACGCTCCTTGATTCTCGGCGCAGGCCGTTCGGGCGCCCTGCTGGAGCGCGAATTGCGCCATCGAGGCGCTTCCGACGTGGTGGGTTTCCTGGATGACGACGAACGCCTGCGGGGCGCGCAGGTTCACGGTGTGCCGGTGCTGGGCACCATTGAACAGCTGACGCGCGTGGCGCGCGAGGTCGGCGCCGACCAGGCCATCATCGCGATGCCCTCGGCCAACAATCAACAGATGCAGCGGATCGTCGGCATCTGCGAGCAGAGCGGCATCGAGTTCCGCACCCTTCCGACGCTGAACGACCTGGGCAACAAAGCGACGCGGATTGACGATCTCAAGCGCGTGGCAATCGACGATCTGCTGGGTCGCGAACCGGTGAAGCTGGTTTGGGATTCGATCCGCGAAGGCCTGGCGGGCAAACGCGTGATGATCACGGGTGGCGGTGGTTCGATCGGTTCCGAGCTGTGCCGCCAGATTGCGCGTCTGAACCCGGTCGAGTTGATCGTCGTGGATAACAGCGAGTACGCGCTGTACCGCATCGACCACGAGTTGCAAACCGAGTTCCAGGACCTGATTTTCTACAGCGTGCTTGGGGACATCTGCGATTCGGCAACGGTTGAAAAGGTCGTCGGCGAGTACCGTCCCGACATGATTTTCCACGCGGCGGCCTACAAGCACCTGCCCATACTTCAAACCCAGATCCGCGAGGCATTCCGCAACAACGTGCTGGGCACGATGCGGCTGGCCGAGACGGCTGACCGTCACGGCGTGGGCACCTTCGTGCTGATCTCCACCGACAAGGCGGTCAATCCGGCCAACATCATGGGCGCCACCAAGCGGGTAGCGGAAATGGTTTGCCAGAACATGAATTTGCGCTCGGACACCTGCTACATCACCGTGCGCTTCGGCAACGTGCTCAATTCGAACGGCAGCGTGGTGCCGCTGTTCAAAGAGCAGATTGCCAAGGGCGGTCCGGTTACCGTTACCCACCCGGAGATATCGCGTTATTTCATGACCATCTCCGAGGCCAGCCAGCTGATCATGCAGGCCGCCGTGCTGGGCAGCGGCGGCGAGATCTACGTGCTCGACATGGGCGAGCCGGTCAAGATCACCTACCTGGCCGAACAGCTGATTCGGCTGTCCGGCAAGATACCCGGTAAAGACATACAGATCGTCTACACCGGCCTTCGTCCCGGGGAGAAACTGTTCGAAGAGCTGTTTCACGAGTTGGAACCTTACGAGACCACCCAGCACGAGAAAATTTTCCTGGCCCATCCGCGCCAGGGTAACTGGGAGAACCTGAGCCAGGAACTGCGCAGCGCAGAGGTCGCGGTTCGCCGTTACGACACGCGCAAACTCAAGGGCATCCTGTTGCGGCTCGTTCCCGAGATGGCCAAGACCCCCATCAGCACCAAGCCGGGTGCGGCCGCGGAGGTCGTGTCCATCAATCGTTCGGCAGATCCTTGAACTGAATGAACATTCCAAGAAAAATCCGCAAGGCGGTATTTCCGGTGGCCGGTTTGGGTACGCGGTTCCTGCCCGCCACCAAGTCGATACCGAAAGAAATGCTGCCCATCGTGGACAAGCCGCTGATCCAGTACGCGGTGGAAGAGGCGCTGGAAGCCGGCATCGAAACCCTGATTTTCATCTCCAGCACGCGCAAGCACACGATCTATGACCATTTCAGCTCGGATTTCGAGCTGGAAACCCGGCTGTCGCACTCGGGCAAGCCCGATCTGCTCGATCGAATCACCGACATCGTGCCGGATCGGGTGGACCGCGTGTACGTGACCCAGACCGAGGCGCTGGGCCTCGGGCACGCGATTCTGTGCGCCGAGTCGGTGATCGGGGACGAGCCGTTCGCCATCCTGCTGGCCGACGACATGGTCAAGAACAAGGGCGCCGGTGCGCTTTCCCAGATGGTCGGTTTGTACGAGGAGACCGGGTCCAGCGTGATCGGTGTCGAGGAGGTGCCGCCCGAGCGCACGAAAAGCTACGGCATCGTCGGTGTCGACGATACCGAAGCAGGCCACCAGGCGATCCACACGATGGTGGAAAAACCCCTGCCCGAGGATGCGCCCTCGAATCTCGGCATCATCGGGCGTTACGTTCTCGATCCATCTGTCTTCAGACACCTGCACTCGGTGGGCAAGGGTTCGGGAGGAGAAATCCAGTTGACCGACGGCATCGCGGCGATGCTGGAAACCCGTCCCGTCCTGGCGCTCGCGCTGCAGGGGGAACGCTACGATTGCGGCAGCCGCCATGGCTTCATCGAGGCGACCATCAAGTACGCGATGGAACACGATGACATGCGCGACGACGTGCTGGACCACATGTTCGCAGTGCTCAAGTCCTACGGCCGAATCTGATCGGCGCGGTGCCGGATCTTCGCCCCAAACCCACCTGGCCGGAAGGCCGCCTGCTCCGTTTGACGCACCGCTCCCGGGTGCTCGAGGGCAATCCTTGGAATGATCCCGTCGAGCGTGAGCTGTCGGTCTACCTGCCGCACGGCTATTCAGAAGACGAGGTGCCCTATGTCGCCTTGTGGGACCTTGCCGCCTACACCAACGCCGGGCCCGGCCATCTGAACTGGCGCAACCACGGTGAAAACCTGCAGTATCGCCTGGACCGCCTGATCGGGCAGGGTGACATGGCGCCCGCCGTTGTTGTCATCCCGGATTGCTACACCTCGATGGGCGGAAACCAGTACGTCAATTCGCCTGCGGTGGGTCGATACGCCGACTACCTCATCGACGAACTCGTGCCCTTCGTGGAGGCCAAAGTCAATGTCGTTTCCGACAGGATGGGCAGGGCGCTGTTCGGAAAATCTTCGGGCGGATACGGTGCTCTCTACCACGCCATGGTGTACCCCGAGGCATGGGGCGCGGTGGCCAGCCACGCGGGCGACATGGGATTCGAACTGCTTTTTACCGGCGCTTTCCCGTCGGTTTGCGAGGCACTGGGGCCGCTCGGCGGCGACGCGCTGGCCTTTGTGCGGGCCTTTTGGCAGAAGAACCGACCCGGCGGCCGGGATTTCACGGTGATGATGGTGCTGGCGATGGCCGCCAGCTACGATCCGGACCCGGATGATCCGGCCCGAATTCGCCTGCCCTTCGATCTGCGAACCTGCGCGATCGACGCGGCCCGCTGGGCCCGCTGGAGCGCATTTGACCCACTGACCCTTGTCCAGACCCGCGCGAACGCCTTGAAACGCCTGTACGGCCTGTACATCGACGTCGGAAAATACGATCAATACCATATTCAATACGGAACGAGGCGCTTCGTCGACCGGCTGACGGAATTACAGGTTCCGCATCGCTACGAGGAGTTCGAAGGCACCCACTCGTCAATCGACTGGCGGCTGGACACCTCGCTTCCGTACCTGGTCGATACCTTGAAAAACGCCTCGAGCAAATCAAACTTATAACCATTCCGCAGGCGCGACGTCAGCTGCGGCAAACTCAACAACTGGAACCCAATATGATCGAAATTACCCCGAGCGCCCAGGACTACTTTAACAAGCTGATTGGCCAGCAGGACGACGAGGGCCTCGGCCTGCGAATCTCGGTCAGTCACCCGGGAACGCCCGGCGCGGCCTGCGACCTGCAATTCTGCCCCAAGGGGCAAAACATGCCCGACGACCGGGTGCAGGAATTCAAAGGATTCAATCTGTACGTGGCCGAGGGCAGCGCCAAGTGGCTGGAAAAGGCCGAGATCGATTTCGAGGACGATCCGACCGGTGGGCAGCTGACCATCAAGGCGCCTGGAATCAAGGGCAACGAACCTGGCCAGGACGCCGCACTCGAAGACCGCGTGGCCTGGCTGCTGGAAACCGAGATCAATCCCGCACTGGCCTCACACGGCGGCCGCGTGGCCCTGGTGGAGATCACCGAGAACAAGGAGGTCATCCTCCAGTTTGGCGGTGGTTGCCAGGGCTGCGGCATGGCGGACGTGACGATGAAACAGGGTATCGAGCAGACCCTTTCACGGCATATCCCTGAAATCACCGCCGTGAAAGACGTGACCGACCACAACAGCGGGACTAACCCGTACTACGCATCCGACTCCGACGGCCAGTCAGCCGTCTGAAATTCAACCTGTAGGAGCGACGCCAGTCGCGAATCGAAGCTGGAATTGATAAACGGGCCTCGAGGGCCCGTTTTTTTCGCGACGAGCGTCGCTCCTACAGGTTAATCCTGCTGGTTTTCAAATCAGGGGATGGAAAGATCCTTCAGTCCATCCTGGCTGGCATACCAGGCCGCGAGGTCTTTGATGTCCTGGTCGGTCAGGTTCGCCGCCATCGGCGCCATGATCACGTTGGTGCGACGGCCGTCGCGGTAATCCCTCAGGGCCTTTTCCATGTAACTCGCGTACTGGCCCGCAAGGTTAGGGTAGGTCGGTGAAATGGCCTTGCCGTCGAGGCCGTGGCAGGCCTGGCAGGTGGTGGACTTGGCCTTGCCCGCCTCGGGGTCGCCCTTGGCGATAGCCGTCAGCGGCAAGAGAGCGGCCGCGAGCATCATCAGAGCTGCGATTCGAACCGTTCCTCTCATCAACATCAGTCTTCCCCCCCGAGCGATGCAAAGAAGGCCGCTATGTCCGCAATGTCTTGATCGGACAGAGCCTGGCCCTGCAGTTGCATAGTGTCGTGCTGCCTTTCGCCTTGACGGTAGGCCGTGAGCGCAGAGACCAGGTACGCCTCGTTTTGTCCGCCAATCTTCGGCACGTGGAACGTCGGGTACACGTTTTTGTAGCCCGGGATGCCGTGGCAGCCGGTGCAGGTGTCGGCCTTGATCTTGCCGGCTTCGGGGTCGCCGGCTGCGAGTGCCGGCCCGGCGGAAATGAACGCGCAGGTGAGCGCCACAACGTGCCAGCATGAGCGAAATTTATGCATATTATTTAGTAGCTTGGGGTTTTTGTTGAACACGATTGCCGAAGAGTATAACTGGAGCCAAAGTGTAAACCAATAAGTTTTATCCCACATGAGCCGGGACGGGGAGGCTGCCCAGACCTCCCCGGTGGGTTCGCAATCGGCGGATGCTGATCAGTCCGCTCCGACAATTTGTTCGCACAGTTCCTCCGTTCCCGGAAGGACCCGTGTGACTGTGACCTGGTCCTGCAGACCTCGCCCGGGAATGTCAAAGGTCAACGTGGCGTTGTTGCAGTCGATGAAGTCAACCTGCATTTCACCGACGGGCGACGTCTCGACGGTTCGGGGATCGTCGAAGCTGCCCCCGGTGGTTTCGTATATCGTCACTTCCGCAGGCGTAACGTCGTAAGCACCCTGTACGGTCAGCCACCATTGTCCCGAGGCGTTGGTGTCGCCGAACGTAAACCAAGCAATGAACAGGAAATTGCCGTTGACGGGGTCCGGATTGGCGTCAATCAGGAAACCCTGACCCGACGTGTCGCGGTCGTACCAGGCGCCGTCCAAACCGCTGTTGATACCGATGGATTGCGTCGCGAAGTCCGTTTCGGCCGACGCCTCGGACACGAGGTCCTGGCAAACCGAGCCAGAGCCCGGAATCGCTCTTATGAGCGGAAACTCACCTTCGATTCCTTCGTCGTCGATCCGGTAGCTTGCGTAGCCGTCCTCGCAGCCCCCAAAAACGAGCGTCAGGGTGCCGATAGGGAGCGTTTCTACCGTTATCGGCTGATTAAATTCACCGCCCAGTGTTTCGTACAGAACCAACTCGGCCTGATTGCCCGAGTACTCACCCTGGGCGGTCAGCCAACGCTGCTCGAACGGCTGAGCTGAATCTTCGGGCGTGAATGTAAACCAGGCGACGAACATGTACTCGGTAACCGGATCGATATCCAGGAGCAGGCCCTGACCCCCAGTGGCCGGGTTGTACCAGGCGCCGTTGTGACCGACGTTGATAGCCGCATCAGGGTCGAAGTCATCGTTGGTCACGACGCAAGTGGCCGTCTCGCCGATAGCAATGGCCAGGGTGTGGCCGTCAATCTGATTGCCACCGCTGCAGGCCCAGGCTCCCTCGACGTAACCCCCGGGGCCGCCGCTTTCGCTGAGGCTATAGGTGCCGGCGCGGAACTCCGTGCCGCTTTGGACCGACGGGCCCGGGCCGCTGAATCCGGTGGGGCCGGTGGCGGTCAATAACCAGTCCGACGGTGCCGCGGTGCCCCCGTCGTCGTTGACGACCTCTTTGACCAGGGTCAGGGAAGGCGCGATGTCCGAATTCGTCACGGTACAGGTCACCGTTCCGCCCACGGCAATGGCTACGCTATTGGATTCGATCATGCTGGCGCCTTCGCAGCTCCACGCGCTGGCCGCATAACCCGCTACGTCACCGGCCTCCGATAAATCGTAGTTTCCAGGCTCGAAGCCAACCGGGCTTTGAACCGTCGGGCCGCGTCCGCTGAAGCCGGTCGGTCCGGAGGCGGTCAGGGTCCAGTCGGATGCAGCGGCGGTACCCCCGTTGGTGTTCACGACGACTTTGCGCAGCGTCAAGCGCGTTTCCAAGACCACCTCGGTGCACTGGCTGGGGCTGGCATCGTCGCAGGTCCAGCCGTCTTCGACCGTGCAGGAAGCGGAGCAGCCGTCCCCGTCGGACGTGTCGCCGTCATCGCACTGCTCCACGCCTTCCACCAAGCCGTCGCCGCAAACAACAGAGGCCTCGGACGCACAGCTGTAGACCTCCACGTCGTCCACATACCAACCGACACTCCCGTTGCAGTCGTCGATACCGAAATCGATGCGCAAACGAACGGTGTCGCCGGGCTCCGCGATACCGGACAGGTTAATTTCGGACTGTACCCAGGCAGCCGGGTCGCCGCCACTTATCGCCGTGAACGCCGGCTGTCCGGCCAGTGGATTGAGATTGAGCAGTACGCCGAATTCGTCCGTCGGCTCGAACAGGGTATCGTTGTAGCCGTTGGCCTCGAACGCGTTTTGGGGCACCAGCGTGAACGCGCCTCCGTTCACGCTGATCCGAATGTTGCCACCGTCCCATTGCGGTTCGATGTCAAACCAATGTTCCAGGGCCACGCGCGGCACGTAGGTGCCAACGGGCAGCGCAATATCCGGGCTTTCGAGCGAAAGCACGCCACTCTCGTCATCGGTCGCGCAATCCCCGATGTTCAGATTGGGTACGAATGCCGCTCGGCCGATACGCCCACCCGGAAGACCATCCGGGGTCGACCAGTCGGGTGTATCGAAAGTGTTGGGGTTGCCGATATCGTAACGGTCGGCGGTCCAGGGACCGAGACCGGCCTCCCAGTCCTGTCGATAAAGGCTTTGCAGATCGTCCGGTTCAGAGCACAGACCGTCCAGGTTGTTCTGTGCAAACACAGGGCCAGTGATGGTGGCTGTGAGGATCGCCAGGGTGTACAGGAAACCTAGATTCCGGATTTTGCGTGGCGTCATTGTCATTTCTCCATACCCGGAGCCCTTGTCTATGACTGGTCCGGGTTCTGTCGCTTGCGGTTCGGGCAGGAGCGCTGACTAAGGAGACGTATCGGGCGCCTTTCGGCGCCTGCAATCAAAGCCGCAGTGGTGCTTAATAAACCCTTCTAGAGCCCCTTGCCCTGTATTTGCTGAATTCATTGTAGGTCATCTTTGAGGACTTTTCCTGTGCTGTGCCTGATGGCAACCGGGCCGCCACAGGGCAACAGGGCGGTTACATGCAACGCTTTGAAACTATAAAACTCGCATCTCCGCTTGCGCCTACGGCTTCTTTGAATCTCAGTTTCGACCGGCTCGATTTGCGGCTTGATTTCAATCGGCTAAACTTGAACTATCAGATGCAGGGGTAAACACACGTTGAGCAACTATGAAAATGGCCGCAGGCTGGGGGCTGCATTCGTCCTGGCCCTTTTTGCGTTACCCGTCAGCCTATTGGCCGATAGTTTCGCCGTATCGCAACTCGATGGCTCGAATGGGGTTGCTGTACGGGGCGGGCTCACGCCGGACGATTTGGGTCGTTCCGTCAGTGCGGCCGGAGACATTAACGGCGATGGATTCGATGACTTCGTTGTGGCATCTCCAACTGCCGATCCAAACGGCGCAGATTCGGGTATTGTCGATATTGTTTTCGGTCAAGCGAATCCTCTGCCACACCCGCTCGCCCTGGCGTCTCTTGACGATACGGAAAAAGTGCGAATCCTGGGCGCCGGTCAGTTCGATTACGCTGGTTTTTCTGTCGCTAACGCCGGCGATATAAACAGTGACGGTTTCAATGACCTGGTACTTGGCGCCCCGGCTTCGAGTCTCGGTGCGCAATTCGGTGGTGCGGTTTACTTGATTTTCGGCACCGATCAGGGGTTTGAAAGCCCGATCGACCTGTCTTTACCGGGGGATTACCATGTAATTGCAGGGATAGAAGAAAATGCGGACGCGGGCAGCTCAGTGGCGGGCGCCGGTGATGTCAACGGGGACGGAACCGATGACCTGGTGATCGGTGCACGGTTCGCCAATGGTTCTTCTGGTGCGGCCTACGTGGTTTTCGGAAGCGCTGGCGAATTACCCGGTTCCTTCGACGTGCTGAACGGGGCCAACGGTTTCGCGATGGCATCGGTTGGCCTAGGGGACGTACTGGGTCAGTCCGTTGCAGGCGGCTTCGACCTCAACGGCGATGGCTATGATGATATAGCCATAGGCGCGCCGCTGGCCGGGGAAGAAAATAATTACACCGGCAAGGCCTACATCGTATTCGGCAGTAATCAACCATTTGGGGCTACCCTGAACCTGAACGCTCTCGATGGCAGCAACGGGCTCACGATCAACGGCGCTGCCGACCAGGATAATTTCGGCGAGTCCGTGGCGGTGGCGGGCAATATCGACCTGGAGGGTTTCGACGACTTGATAATAGGGGCCCCCCAAGCAAGCCCCGGTGGTCTGGCGGATGCCGGGAGCAGCTATGTCATTTTTGGTTCCGGAACCCCCTACGCGGCCGAGTTGAATGTCGCGACTCTTGACGGCAGTAACGGATTCGCGCTGGTTGGTGATGAAGTTGGCGCTCAATCCGGAGCAGCTGTGGCCGGCGGTTTCGATTTGAACCGCGACGGCATCGACGATGCAGTAGTGGGAGCGCCAAAATCCGATCTGAGTCAGGTCGATTCCGGCGCGGCATACGTAGTTCACGGCAAGGCGGGCGGATGGTCGGCATCGATTTTTTTGTCGGGCCTGTCCGGTGCGAGCGGGCAAATCATCGCGGGCAAAACCGGCGGTGATGCGTTCGGTGCCGCGGTATCCGCAGCCGGCGATCTCAACAACGATAGCTGGATTGACCTGATAGCGGGTGCTCCGGATGCGTCCACCTATGTCGCCGATGCCGGCGAAGCCTATTTGATCTACAGTGAAGACCTTTCCAACCCGGCCATTATTTTTGCCAACGGTTTTGAATAACGACCGAGTCGTCTTGTCTCAGGGGCTCTCGAAGCCGTCGCGGAAGATGATCGGTGGAGCATCGAAGGTGTTGATCAGAGTGCAGGTTGCGAACTCGCCGTTGCCCAGTTGAATCGTATCCAGGTCGAGCTGAAAATCGCCGGTGCAGGACCAGTCCCCGGCAATGTATCCGCCAGGGCCATCCGTCTCGGACAGGTCGTAGATTCCTGCATCGAAGTTCGCGCCGCTTTCTACTTGCGGGCCTGGGCCACTGAAACTGGTGGGGCCGGAGGCGACCAGGGTCCAATCTGAAGGCTGGGCACTGCCGCCATTGTCATTGACAACAGTCTTGATCAACGTGAGGACAGGGGGGTCGTCATCTTGACTGATGCGGCATGTAGCTAAACTGCCCGGCTCCAGGATCACGGTGTCGGCATCCGCCTGCGCGCCGCCGATGCAGCTCCAGTTGCCAATGGTATAGCCCGTCTCTCCGCCGCTAACGGTGAGGTCATAAGTGCCTACTTCGAAATTTGCACCGCCAGAAACTACCGGGCCTGGACCGCTGAAACCGCTGCTGTTGCCGGGCAGGGGCCCTGAAGCCTCAAGTATCCAGTCAGACGCGGAAGCCGTGCCGCCGTTGTCATTGTAAACGACGTTCACCAGCGTCAGCGACGGGGACTTGTCGTCATTGGTCAATGTGCACATGGCGTCCTGGCCGACTTCGAGCTCGATGACACCGGTCGCGGAGCATTCACCGCCCCAGGACTGGGCCGCGTAGCCGGGCAGACCGACCTCTGATGCCGTGTGCGTGCCGGCATTCAGCTCAGTGGGTGTACCGTGCAGGACGATCTCGCCGTCGATCATCAAGCCAAAGGCGTCCGGGTCGGTCACCGTGCCGCCGTTGTCATTGATCACGGTTTTGAGCAGCGTGAGCGTTGGCGCGATGTCCTGGCTTGTAATGGTGCAGGTGACCGATTCGCCCAGCTCGATGGCAATGGTGACGGAGTCGATCTGGGTACCTCCAACGCAGTTCCAATCGCCCGATACGTAACCCGCTGCGCCTTCGCTTTCCGACAGAGCGTACGTGCCTGCCTCGAACCCGGGGTTGCTTGAGATGATCGGACCCGGGCCGCTCAAGTTGCCGGGGCCGGACGCGCTGATGGTCCAGTCCGAGGGAGATGCGTCGCCGCCGTACTCGTTGACGATCTGCTTGACCAGCGTGAGGCTCGGTTCTCGATCGTCGTTCGTAATGGTGCAGATCGCCTCGTCACCTACCGACAGGCTGATGCTTCCGTCCGGGAAACAATCTCCTCCCCAGGTGGAAGCTTCGTACCCGTCCTGGCCTTCCTCGGAAGCGGTGTGATTACCCGCGTCGAGCTCAACCGGAACACCGTGGGTAACCGGCGACCCGTCGACTTTCAGCTCAAACGCGTTGGGGTCAATAACGGTGCCACCGTTGTCGTTTATCACGGTCTTCGAAACAGTCAGCAGCGGCGCGATGTCGTCGCTCGTCACCGAGCAGGTCGCTTCCTGGGCCAGTGCCAGCGTGATGCTGCCGTCGGCAGCGCAATCCCCGCCCCAGTTGCTGATTTCATACCCGGCGTAGCCGTCCATTCCAGCCGCATGGTTGCCTGCATCCACGTCCACCGGTGTGTTGTTGAGTACCGGTTCATCATCGATCTTCAGGCCGAATTCATTCGGGTTGTCGACCGAGCCTCCGTTGTCGTTGAGCACGGTGTTCACGAGCGTCAGTTTAGGGCCGATATCGTCGTTGGTGATGGTGCATGTGGCGATCTCGCCGATCGTCAGGCTGATGGTGTCTGCGTCGGCCTGGGATCCGCCGACGCAGACCCAGTCGCTGGCCTCATAACCCGGCTCACCGCCGCTTTCCGACAGGTCGTAGCTGCCTGCTTGAAAGGTGGATCCGCTGGTTACTATGGGACCGGGACCGTTCAGTGGCGACGTTCCGGCCGCCGATAGGGTCCACGCCGAGGGAACGGATTCTCCACCGTTGTCGTTCGTGACCTCTTTGACGAGCGTCAGACTGGGAGGCGAGTCGTCGTTGGTGATGGTGCAGACGGCGTTTTGGGCCAGCGACAGGGCGATGCTGCCGTCGGCGTTGCAGTCCCCACCCCACACCGAAGCGACATAACCGTCCTGGCTATCCTGTGAAACCAGGTGCAGGCCCGCTTCCAATACGTTGGCCACGCCGTTGGATACGAGACCTCCGTCGACTTTAAGCGCGAACATATCGGGATTGATGACAGTGCCGCCGTTGTCATTGGTGATCGTGTTCAAGACCGTGAGCGAGGGCGCAATGTCGTCGTTTGTGACCGTGCACTCCGCAATTTCACCGAGTTCGAGAGTAATGGACCCGTCGGGGGCGCAATCACCGCCCCAGGCGCCACCCAGATAACCGGCCAGCCCGTCTTCGGAAACGGTATGTTCGCCAGCGTCCAGAGGCCCGGGTACGTTGTGCAACACAGGCACTGAATCGACGCGCAAACCGAAAACATTTTCGTCGGTCACATTACCGCCGTTGTTGTTCAAGATGGTCTTGATCACGGTCAATTGCGCGGCCATGTCATCGGCCTGGACGGTACAGGTGGCCGTATCGCCAAGGGCGAGCGTGACGGTGTCCGCATCATCCTGTATCGCGCCGACGCAGGACCAATCGCTCATCGCGTAACCGGCGGGGCCGCTGGATGCAAGGTCGTAGACTCCGGCGGAAAATGATGGCCCGTTGAAAACAGTTGGGCCGGACCCGCTGAACTCGGTGGGGCCCGCTGCTGACAGGATCCACTCCGAGAGCAAGGCCGTGCCGCCGCTGTCGTTGCTTAGCTCGAGAACCAGCGTGAGGCTGGTGGTGTCCGTGTCGTCGTTGGTAATCGTGCAGGTCACCACGTTCCCGCTGGCCAACGTGATGGTGTCGCCGAGTAAAACGCCGCCATTGCAGGACCAGTTACTGGCTATGTAGCCGGACGGACCGCCTGATTCCGAGAGTACGTAATCACCGGCGGTTAGCGCGGGTCCGCCGGTGACCGAAGGACCTGGTCCGCCAAAGCTATCAGGGCCAGAGGCGTTAAGCGTCCAGTCGGAACCGGATGCAGTGCCGCCGTTGTTGTTGATAACCTGCTTGACCAGCGTCAACGAAGTATCATTGATGTCATCATTGGTAATCGTGCAGGTAGCAACCTGGGCCAATCGGAGCGTGATGCTGCCGTCCGGATTGCAATCACCACCCCAGTTGTCGGGCACGTAGCCGGACAACCCGACCTCCGAGACCGTGTGATTGCCCGCGTCCACCAGGTATTCCGTTTCGTCCAGGGCCTCTAAGCCATTGATCAAAAGCCCAAACGCGTCGGGATCCGTAACCAAGCCCCCACTGTCGTTGATGACGGTCTTGTCGATGGTGAGTCGGGGTGAGATATCGTCGCTTTCGTTGGTACAAACCGCATCCTGTCCCACGGACACGGTTATCGAGCCGTCCGTGGAGCAATCGCCGCCCCAGGCACTGGTTGCATAACCGGGAACGCCGATTTCCAATGCGGTGTGCGAACCCGCAAAAGTCGTGAATGGCACATTGTGTGAAACGGCAAAGCCGTCGATAAGTAGACCGAATACGTTTGGATCGTCGACTGTTCCGCCGTTGTCATTGACGATGGTTTTAACCAGGGTGATGGTCGGCGCGATGTCGTCCTTGGTCAGGGAACACGTGGCCGACTCTCCGAGTTCGAGCGTTATGCTGTCGCCGTTGACTTGCGTACCGCCGGTGCAATTCCAGTCGCCAGATTCGTAGCCTTCCGGCCCGGACTGCGCGAGTTGATAGGTGCCCGGGGTGAGCCCCGGCCCCCCGATGACCGTCGGCCCCTGTCCGTCAAAGCTCGACGGTCCGGTGGCACTGAGCGTCCAGTCTCCGCTCGAGTTGCTGCCGCCCGCGTCGTTGTTGACCTCTATGACCAGGGTGAGCTGGGTATTACCCGAATCATCATTGGTGATGGTGCACGTCGCGTTTTCACCCGGATCGAGAGAAATAGTGCCGAACGCATCGCAGTCGCCGCTCCATGAGCTCGCTTGGTAACCCTGGATTGCCGTCTGGGATACCACGTGGCTACCCGCATTCAGAACATTGGCCTCACCATGGAGAACAGGGTTCCCGTCGATTTTCAGATCAAAGGCGTTCGGGTCGCTGATAGAACCCTGATCGTCTGTGATAACGGTGTTGAGGACTGTAAGCGTCGGCGCGATGTCATCGTTCGTGATCGTACAAACTGCGTTTTGCCCGATAGTTACCGTTACCGTACCGTCTATCGCGCAATCACCGCCCCATGCGCCCGGCTGGTATCCCGAAATACCGGTCTCGGACACGGTATGCAGGCCTGCCGTCACGCTATTCGAGACGCCATGCGATACGGTAATTCCGTCCAGCATCAAGCCGAAAAGGTCGGGATTCTCGACGGTACCCCCGTTGTCGTTAATGATGGTTTTTAAGACAGTGATGGAGGGGGCAATGTCATCGTTGGTTATGGAACAGGTGTAATTTTGCGCAAGCTGAAGCGTGATCGAACCGTCCGGATTGCAATGCCCGGTCCAGTTGCCCGCCTGGTAACCCGGTAACCCGATCTCGGATACCGTGTGAAGGCCTGCGTCAAATGTCGCTGCGATATCATGCGGAACCGCGATGCCGTCGACACGCAATCCAAAGGCGTCGGGGTCGTTCACATCACCGCCGTTATCGTTCACAACGTTTTTGACGACTGTCAACGTCGGCGCGATGTCGTCGACGGAAATCGTGCAGGTGGCCACCTCATCGACGGTCAGAGTGATGGTGTCGGCGTCGTTTTGCACGCCGGAGCCGGAACAAACCCAGTCACTGGCGCCGTATACGACCGGACCGTCAATCGACAAGTCATACGTACCGGGCGGAAGCCCTTTTCCGCTGGATACACTTGGTCCGGGGCCGCTGAAACCAGCGGGGCCGCTTGCCACCAATTGCCACGAGGAAACGGTTTCCGAGCCGCCATCATCGTTGGTGACCAGGATCGCGAGATCGAGACGTGTACGATCCACGTCGTCGTTGGTGATACTGCAGATCGCCTCCTGGCCCAGCGACAATGATATGTTCCCGTCGGGATCGCAATCGCCGCTCCACGTTCCGGGCAGGTATCCCGGATGACCGAGTTCGGAGGCCTGGTGGTTGCCCGCACTCACGATGTTTGCTGCGCCGTCCAGAACGGTAAGTCCGTCCACCTGGAGTTCGAACGCGTTAGGATCCTCTACCGTGCCGTCATCGTCATTAACGATCGTTTTGACAAGTGTCAGGGAAGCGGGGATGTCGTCGTTGCTCAGCGTGCAGGTTGCGGCTTCGCCCAGCCCCAGCGTGATTGTTCCGTCCGGCGTGCAGTCACCCCCCCAATCTCCCGGAAGGTAGCCGGCGTGGCCGAATTCGGATAGCTCGTGATCGCCCGCTGTGACAAAAGCTGGATCGCCATGCTGGACCGGCTCGTAGTCGATCTTCAGGCCGAAGACATTCGGATCGTCGATGGTCCCGCCGCTGTCGTTGACGATGCTTTTTATTACGGTGATCGACGGCGATACATCTTCGTTCAAGAGCGTGCATTCGACGGCCTCATTCTCTGCGATGTCAACGGTGTTGGCGTTGATTTGCGTGCCACCTTCACAACTCCAGCCGATGCCTGAATAACCTGTAGGGCCAAACTCGGATAGGCTATAAGTGCCTGGCAGAAAACCGTCGCCGCTCTGCACAACAGGACCCGAACCACCAAGTTGTGAAGGGCCCGAGGCTTCCAGTGTCCAGTCCGTTGGGTAGGCCTGGCCGCCGTCGTCGTTAAACACGCGTTTTGTCAGAATCAGGCTCGTTCCATTCAGGCGGCAGTAACTGGGATTGGCCGGTAGTTCTACCGCATCCACAAAAAACATCTGAATTCCGTCTCCCAGCCCGAAAGTTTCGGAATAGAATTCCAGGGTATGGACGCCGCCGTCGGCATAGGGGGAAATGTCGACGGTCCGCGTCTGGTATCCCGGGATATCGCAGGCTGGGTCTTCGCCGTTTATAACCAGTTCCTGATTGCCGTCAATCAATACCTCAAGATAGTCGGACGCTGTATCGCAGCGTGGGAGCCCGAGCTGGAATGCAAGGGTACGTGCGGTCGGCGGTATTGTGACGGTCTGTGATACAGAACCCTTTGCACCACTTAGGAATCCGCCAAAATAGGCCCAGAATGAACCATGTGCCGGCCCCGTGTTGTTCGGCGAACCGCATGTTGCCGCATCGCATATGGGCGTACCGAGGAACGTGTCTGAAAACTCGGTCCAAAAAGGATTGGGCGTTCCCGCCTCGAAACTGTAGTCATCCACCGGGGTTGAAGGCGTCGGCAATTCGCATAACCAACCAGGTTCGATTACGCAGACATTGGAACAGCCGTCCCCAATCTTCCGGTTCCCGTCATCGCATTCTTCCGGGCCGTCAATCACACCGTTTCCGCAATTTGATGGAGGGAGTTCGGCTTCACAATGGTATAGCTCGAAGTCACCGATGAACCAGCCCACCGCATCAATGGGACTGACCGTGCAGTTATCGATTCCAAAATCGAAGCGGAATCGAACCGAATCGCCGGCGTCCGCTAGACCGAGAAGATTTATCCTGGACTGGACCCATTGCCCCGTGGGTCGGCCATCGATAGTGCCGCTAAAAGCCCTCATTCCAGCCATGGGATTGGTGTTTGACTCGACCCCGAATTCATCTAGTGCGGGTTCAAGTGTTGTGTTGTAGGGGAATTGCTCGAAGGCAGTAGATGGCAGCAGTGACCAGGGGCCGCCATTGATGCTTATGAGAATTTGTCCCCCGTCCCATCCGAATTCTGTTTCGAACCAATGGTCCACCGATACTCTCGGAACGCCCACCCCGGCTGGAATATCGATCGAAGGGCTCTGCAAATGCAGAAGGCCAGTTTCGTCATCCGTCCCGCAATCGCCGGCAACCAGGTCCGCCACAAAAGCTGCGAAGCCGGCCCTACCGTCCGGTAGACCGCCCACTACCGTCCAGTCGGGCGTATCGAACGTCGACTGGCTCACCACGCTGGATCGGCTAACAGTCCAGATGCCGAGACCGGCCTCCCAGTTCATTAAGTAGGACGTATTGAGGCTACCGTAGCCCGCACAACGGTCGGTAAATTCCGTCGCGTGTGCGGGCACCGTTGGGCCGCATACCAGCGCGATCGCGCTGAGTATAAGAGAGACTGTTTTGCGCGTATGCCAGATGAACATCGCTGATCCTAACAGTCTGACATCAGGGTTTGCCTACTTAGATGCTTCCAGCAAGTCATCGATGGAAGCCCGGAATCGGTCGATTCCCTGCGCACCCTTGATGAAAATCTTGGCGTCGACCTTGTCGGGGTCGGCCTGCTGGGTGAGGCCAATAACAAAGGCCGGTGTTCCGCGGACCCCTAGTTTTGCTCCTGATGCCATGTCGCTGCGCACGGTCTTTGCGTGTTCCTGGGAGTCAAGACAATCATCGAACTCAGCCGCGTTCAGGCCGATCTCGACCGCGTAGCCTTTCAGTTCATCCACACTGAGTTGCTTGGGATTCTCGAACATGATGTCGTGCATCGCCCAATACTCGCCCTGGTCGTGGGCACACAATGCCGCAATAGAGGCGTTGGTAGCATCCTTGTGCAGGTTGGCAAGTGGGTTTTCGCGCATGACGAATCGTACCTTCCCGGTATCGATGTATTCTTCCTGGAGAATCGGCATCACATCCCGGTAGTTGCGGGCACAGAACGGACATTGGTAATCGCTGAATTCGATAAGCGTCACCGGCGCATTCTCGTCCCCTTTCACCGGTGAGTTTCCAAGGCTGATCGTCTGCGGCTGGAATGCCGTTTGTCGCGCTGAAGGGGATGGCGCCGCAGGCCTTTGTTTAAGCAGTTGCTTGATTTCCGCCAGGTCTTTCTGCATTTCAGCGACCTGGGCTTTCAATTCGATAACTTCTTCTTTTGTGCTCTTCGCGTGAGCGGGTTGGGTAAAGACCGACAGCATTAGCGCCGCGGTGATGATTACCAGGAATGGTTTCATTTCAAATCCCCCTGAGTTGCAATGTTAGACGATTGTGTCAGTTTTATGAGCCCAGAAAGCCGGCCCCGAAAAATCGGGGCCGGCCTTTTTAGCTTGACGGATTGTTCCGTTAGCGAGTGGTTTCGCTAGGGAACGAATACGTCGTTCTT
>JABDPF010000009.1 GCA_013042915.1 Lysobacterales bacterium | reverse complement strand
CCAACGATTCCATGAACTCGATGGTGCCCCGGTACTTGAAGTAGTCGCCCAGGGTCACCGCGTGGATTTCCTGCTGACGCCGGTTCGCCACGGTAATCGAGCGCACCAGGGGCCCAGCCGCCAGCCCGTTGTTGTAGCTGGGGTTGGGCAGGCCGTCGCTGAACAGAACAATGGCCCCGGCCTGGTTGGTGAATGCCTCGTCGAAGGCGCTCAAAAGCGAGGAGGAGCCTTCGTACTTGCCGGATATCTCCCTCATGAAAGCCCGCGCATCGGCCCGGTTGCGGTCGTTCATAGGCGCCAGTTCACCGCCTTCCGGCCAGCGGTAGTACACCGGCCCCTGGTCTTGTTGTTGAAACCCCAGGATGGCGAAACGGTAGCCGTCCTGCAGTGAATCCATCGCGCGAATGACCGACTCCCGAACGAGGGGCTCGTGCGGCGCAAGGAAGCGGTTCATATCGACCAGGAAAAGGATTTGTTTCTGGTCGGTTTTCAAGCCGAGGAAACGGAACGTGACCAGGTTGCTGCCGTCCTCTTCTTCGGTCACTTCGGGTGAAGGTGGCGGAGGGGGCGGCTGGTCGAGCCGCGCCTGTTGCTGGGCTTCCAACGTTTCCAGTTCCGACGAGACGGTTTCGTAACGTGCCTGCAACTCCCGCTGGCGGGTTTGCGCGGCGCGCAGCGCATCGAGCACATCGCGGCGCCCCTGCTCGGTCTGGTCGAGCATCGCCTGGGTCTTTCCGGCCAGTTCCTCCAGGTATTCCAGGTCGCCCAGCGAGCGGACTTCCTTTTGGTAATCCGGCATCAGGATGATGCTGATAATGATGAATGCACCCATCGCCGAGGCGAACAGATCGACGGCCGACAGGGAATAGACCTCGAATACGCGCCGTCGTGACCTCACCGCGATACCCCCACGAAATCTCCGCCGTTCTGACGCGCGAGGGTTTGCAGGAACATCACGAGGCCGCGGTTCTGCGTGTAGTCACCGATCGCCACGGTGTGGATTTCCTTGTTCTGGTAGCGGTTCAGGCCGGTGATGTCCTGGATAATAAAGCCCGGGGCGTTGTCCGGTTCGCCGTCACTGAGCAATATGACGGTCTCAGCGGGGTACTGCAGGGCCGACAACAATGCGTAATGTGTGGGCGTGGAGCCCGCGAAACGGCGAGCCAGCGTGAGAACGAAGTTTTTCGCCTCGGCCAGGTTTGCCGGCGTGGCCTGGACCAGCGCCGTTCGATCGGGGTAGGACCAGAGCGTGGGCGCCGGGCTGCCCTGGTAGCCGACCACGGCGAAGGTATTGGTTTCGTCCAGCGGTTCCAGCATTTCCAGCACCGAGTTCACCATCAGATCGGTGTAGGACAACATGCTGCCGGACATGTCGATAACGATCACGAAGGACTTCGCCTCCGTGGCCAGGCCGAGAAGGGAGAACTCGACGCCCGATACCAGCGCCTCGGGCTCTTCAGTGATCTCCTCCACGGGTTCCGGCTCGGGAATCGGTTCTTCGGCCAACTGGGTCTTGAGGTCCGCCATCTGGCGTTCGATCCGCGAAATGCTCGTCTCGATGCCGCGGTTGGCCTCGTCCATGTCCTGCAGTTCGCTGTTCGCCGTTCGGGCCTCGGCCAGAAGATCGGCTATCTCACCGGAGGCAAGCCGCCGCATGTCCTGGATCTCCTGCGTGCGCGAAAACGCATCGTCGCTGCCGGCATTCCGGTAATACGGGAACAGGATCATCACCAACAGGATGAAGGCACCCAGCGCCGACGCGAACAGGTCGATCGCCGAGGTGGAGAACACGGTAGTTTCGCGGTTGAGTCTGCGCATGGACCCCCGCACGCTAACAAAAAGTCCGATAATCGGCAATTGGCTGTCCCCTCGCTGCGCGATAGGCTGTTGACGGGCCGTGCCGCTGCCGCTATTTATGTCCGATGCGTTTACTGTCTCACTATCTGAACGTTTTCTCGCTGGTCGTTGCGTTTCTGCTCTGGCATTCCGTGGCCCTGGCGCAGACATCTGCTTCCCCTTCGGCGGAAGCGGCCGAGTACATGATCTACCAGTACCCGGGGATGACGCTGGTAGTGATCGTTGACGTTCGCGAGGCGGAATTCGATACGCGCATCACCGGGCCCGAGGGGACGCTCGTCAGCGAGGCCAACGTTCCGGGCCGGCTTATCGGTCCCGTTTACCAGTACATCGCGGCGGTCGATACGCCACGCCAGTTGATGGTGGAGGTTCGCCCGCAGCAGAAGGTCCAGAGATCGCGCATCAGCATGAAACTGCTGCAGTTTCCGCGGCAGGATCCGAATGCCCAACTGCAGGCAAAGGCCTATCGAATGTTGTCTCACGGCATGGAGCGGGTCTATCGGCCTTCGGGCGCGACGTGGGCGGAGCGCACGTCTTCCTTGCGCAATGCGGCCCGGGTGTTTGCATCGATGGGCAACGAAGAGATGCAGTTGTGGTCGGAATACTATGCCGCGCATCTTGTGCTTCACGGGGTTGGAGACGTGCTGCTGGCGCGTGAACGCGCTCGCCGGGTTTACACCGCTGCGCGCAGGGCCGGGCTGCCTGCGATCGAACTGCTTGCTGCTTTGCTCGAAGCCGAGAGCCTCATGCGCGAGGCGGAGCGTTCGGTGGGCGAGCAAGCCACCGCGCGCTATGAACAGGCGCATCCGCTTTGGGAGCAGGTCGCCGCCATGGCGGAGGTGCTGGGTTTCGAAAACGAGCGCGGACGATCGTTGTACCGCGACGGAATTGCCTACGAGCGCCAGGACCGCCTGGATTCCGCCATCGAGCGCTACGAGCAGGCCCTCGCCGTCATTGCGCCCGGGCCGGACCAGGAGTTGCTGAATACGGTGCGCGCGACCGCGGCCGCGGCTTATGAACGCAGCGGCAGCACCAGCGGAGCGCTGGGTTTGCTGGAGGACATCACGGGCGACCTGTCGGAGCGCGACGAGGCGGCGATGGCACTGGAATTGGCGCATAACCTGTATGAGCGGGGCCGCCTCCTGAACGAAACGTTCCGCTTTGCCGAGGCATTGCCCGTTCTCGAGCGGGCACTGACATTGCGGCAACGGCATGGCGCTTCCGAACCCTGGGGTCCGACCGGCCTGGAACTGGGGCGCTCGCAGTTCGCGCTGGGTGATTTCGATACGGCATTGAATACGCTGAACGATGCGCTTCTGCGTACTCCGCGGGCGCGCGCGGGTGAACGCTACCGCGCTCTGGGTGCGCTGGCCTCGATCGCCCGAGATCAGGGAATGCACGCGGAAGCCGCTGAATACCGCCGACGCCAGGAAGGAGCGGCCTGGGCCGAGGTCGGTAGGGCGGCCTTCCTGTATGAGTCTGCCATGGATGCCCGGGCACGCGGTGACAGCGCGGAGGCGCTTCGATTGCTCGGCGATGCCCGAACAGAGGCCAAGGGCCGGGATCGGCTGACGGAACACCGGGCAGGGCTGCAACGGTGTCTGCTTCTGAGGGTAAGCGGGCGCGGCTCTTGCACGCCGCAACAGGTCCGGGAGAGTCTGGCCGTGCTCAAGCGCAGCGGCTTGCCGTCGCTGGAGGTAGAAGCCGGCCTGGCGTGGGTCCAACTTCTGCAAAGAGAGGGTCAAACGGACCAGGCGCGAGACGAGGTGAACAGCCTTCTCGATACCGTCCAGTTTTACCGGGAGCGGCTGCCCGGCGTAATCGTCCACTGGCACGCGGTCAATCGTGGCGAACTATTCAGCGCCTACCTGGAATTGGCCAGAGGCGTCTCGGCGCTCGAAACCTTGCGCGCCCTGGAGTACATCCGGAGACTCGAGGGGATCGTGCCCCAGGAGCGGTCGCCGGAAGACGCCGTACGTACAGCCGTGCAACGGGCAATGACTGCTCAGCCGACCGCCATCGACGTGCCTTCCCGCCAGGCGCACGGGGCCATCAGACGTTTCCGGGAGCGCGCCGATTGGGGTAATGCAAGACCCACAACAGCGGATATCCGCGCAGCACTGGCCCAACTGGACCGTCGAACCAGCGTACTGGCCTTCGATTTTTCCGGCGAGCGTGTTCACGCGGTTACCGCCTCGCAAGAAGGCGCCCGGCTGCATCGCCTGGCGGATTCGGCCCGGACCCGCACGCGTCTCGACGAAGCCTGGGCGGCAATACAGGCCCCGGAAGCGGTGGTGGAACCCCTGCTGGACCGGCTCGGAGCCGACTTGTTGGAACCGCTGGCTGATGTGATCGGCGACACGATTCTGCTGATGCCGTCGGGACCGGTTAACGGTTTTCCTCTGGATGCCCTCCGCGTTGAGGGCCGCTTCCTGGCAGTCCGGCACCGCCTGGTGAATATCGATTCGGTAATCGGAATACAGCCGGCGCTCGAAGCGCTTTCGAGCGATTTCGGACTGCAGGTGTTTCTGGCAGGTAACCCGCGAGCCGGGCGCGAGCTCTTCAGCTACGGCGTAACCACTTCCCGGGAGATCGACGCAGTACGCGACCGTTTCGTTGGCGACGGGCTGCATATCGTCCAGGGCGTTGCGCTGCGAGGCGACGAATTCCAGGACGGGCGCTACGCCAATGCCTCGCTGATCCACCTCACGATGCCAGGGCGTGTCGACCTCGCGCACCCGGATGACTCCCGGCTCTTGCTGTCGGGTGAACGGGAACGACCGACCGCCGACTTCCTGCGACCCGCCGATCTGCGTTCGATCCCCGTGCGGGCGGAACTGGCCGTGCTGGGTGGCACGGCGTTCGTCGACCGGAAGGCGCCGTACTTTGCCAGCCAACTGGGGCTACTTCACGATTTGAACCAGGCCGGGGCATCGCGGGTCATTGCGTCGCTCTGGCCGCTGGACGATGAACGCTCGGCGACGTTCATGGAGGCGTTTTACGATCGCCTGGTGCAGGAAAAAGACGTGGCGAAGGCGCTTCACGATACGCGAAAGGCGCTCCTTGACGCTGAAACCGGGCCTAATTTGGTTCAATGGGCGGGTTTTCAGTTATTTATCAGGTAGAATGAAACGCCACCGCTTTGGCGGACCGTCGAATAACACAAGATTGCCTGGAGGTTATTTCAAGTGGAGAAAAGAAAATTCCTGGTCGTTGTCGATCCGTCCCATGAACGTCACCTTGCGCTGGAACGTATGCTCGACATCGTGACCCAGCGTCGCGAGTCGATCGCCAACTTCCATCTGCTCGTCGGGTTCGAAGGAGCGGACAAGGCCGATCCCAACGCACCCAGCGAGGTCATCCGAGGTAAGCAGTGGTTTGACGAGCTGATGGCCCCGGTCGACGCGACCGGCGTGGATTACACGGTTGAGTTCTTCTGGACCGCGAACTGGCGTAAGTCGATCACCGATGCAGCCGAACGATTCGAATGCGATACCATCATGCTTTGCGAATCATCGGCGGAGCATAAGCGCGGCATCACCGACTCCAAGTGGGACCTGGTGCGCCAGGCCCGTTGCGACGTCGTTATCGTCGACGAAGGCACCGAGGCGCCGATCAAGACCATCCTGGCGGCGGTAAATACGCAAGCAAAGGACGCAGGCCACCAGGCGCTGAACGACCGCATCCTCGAGCGAGGCAAGTTCCTGGCCGAGTATTTCAATGCGGACTACCATGTGGTGAACGCCTATACGGACAGCGAGAACTTCCCGGATCGCCAGAAAATCTCTCGAATGAGCGGACTGCCGCGCGAGAAGATTTACCGCGATATGGGCAAGCCCGAAGACGTGATTGCCGCGACTGCCGAACGGATAGGGGCCGACATGGTCATCATCGGCATCAGCCCGCGCACGGGGCTCTCCGCCAAGTTCGCGAGCCACACCACCGAAAAAGTGATGGAGAAGATCACCGTCGACGTGGTCGCGCTCAACTGAGACGCGTTCGAATCCTGAACAGCAGTTACCCCGGCCACGGCCGGGGTTTTTGCAACAGAATCGGGCACCTTGGAAGGGAGACGAACATGAGCAATGCCGTGTACGCCCTTGACTTGTGCGACATACGCGGTGACCTGCGCCCTGTCTTCAGCTAGATTGCCGGCAGCCCGACGTGCTCGAATCCCTTGAAATTCGCGAATGCGGTAAAAGTGACCTCAAAGCCGTGGGCTCGCTGCACCTCGAGGCTTTTGGCCACGGCGAGGGAACTGAGGTCGCCGCGTTAGTGGACGACTTGTTGAACGACCCGACGTCTCACCCGATCCTTTCCCTGTGCGCCCAGCATCATGGCGAAACGATCGGTCACGTTCTCTACTCCTCCGTGGTCGTAGAAGGCAACCATCCAGGCACCCCGGCACGCATCCTCGCGCCCTTGGGAGTGATCCCGCATGCGCAGGGGCAAGGGGTGGGCGGTCGACTGATCCACGTCGGCCTGGATCGGCTGAGAGGGGAGGGTGTGGGCCTGGTGTTCGTGCTCGGTCACCCCGCCTACTATTCGCGGAGTGGTTTCGAACCGGCCGGGCTACTCGGCCTCGATGCACCGTATACCCTGCCCAGGGAAGCACAGGGGGCCTGGATGGTCAGGGAACTGAATCCGGGTTACCTGGGGAAAGTCAGGGGCAGGGTTCGATGTGGCGATGCCTTGATGCACCCACGGCATTGGCGGGAGTGATTACAAAAAAAGCCGGCTGAATCCAGCCGGCTTTCTATTGTCTTGCTTTTAAATGTTTTGACTAGTTCGTTCCACCCTCGATCACGTCGAGCAGTTCGTCGCGCTCGCGCGGCTGATAATTCGGGACTTCCTGTCTCATCAGGTCGCGGCGCTTGATCTCGCTGTCCACGTAATTAATCCACTGGGAGGACGTTCGGGCAGAGCGATTGTCCCGGCCTGCGCGCTGGAAAGCGCCGCGGGCTTGCTCCAGCTTCTTCTGGTTAAACAGCGCCATGCCGAGCATGATGTGCGCCTGGTCGGTACGTTTCAGGCCACCCACCTCGATGCCTCTTCGTGCGGCGGCTGCCGCCTCGGACCAGTTTTCCAGGTTGATGTGCGATTGCGTGAGTCGTATGTACAGCTCGCCGTCGCCGGCGATCGCCGCGGCGCGCTCGAGGGGTGGAATGGCTTTTTCGTCTTCGCGGGCCGTGTACCATGCTTGCGAGAGCAGCCTCAGGTTGCGCTCGTTGCTCTTGACCACTTCCTTGTCAATCTCCGTTTGCAGCAGCACGGCCGCCTTGTAGGGCTGGCCATGAAGCAAGTAGAGGTTGGCGAGGTTCGTCACCTGAGACGCATTGTTCAGGTATCCCTTTTCGTACAGCACCTCGGACAGCGTCAACTGTTTCTTGGTGTCGCCCAACTCGCTGTAGATACCTGCCAGGACCAGGATGTAGGTGTCTTTGGGATAGTAGGCGATGAGTTCCTTGACCACGTCGAGCATCTTCTCGTAATCCTTCTGCTCGAAGTAAATCACGCGCAGCAGCAACAGCCAGTTTTCCTTGGGTTTCTGTCCTTGGTCGCGGTACATCGTGATGGCGGTCTTGATCGGCACCAGGGCTTCGTCGTAACGCGCCAGTTGGAATAGGGCCTGGCCTTCGATCATCAGCACGTCCGCGCTGGGCTCGGGAATCACGGCCATCAACTCGCGAATCACCACGAGTGCGCCCTCGTAATCCTCCTGCGTGAACATGAGCTGTGACTTCGTCTTCAGCGTACTCTGCTGGAGAGCAGCGGGTAGGTCGGGCTGTGCCAGGACCTGGTCGTACGCGTCGATCGCGTCCGAGTAACGTTCCTGCAGGTAGTAGGAGTATGCCGTGATGTTCCAGATCTGGGCGCGTTCGTAGTCGCTCAGTCCCTTCTTGTTGCGAAGATCTCTGACTTTCACCTCGGCCTGGGCATAGTCCTGGGCCTCGATGAGTTCCTGCAGTTCGGTGAGTTGCTCATACACCTGCTGGCTCATCGCAACCGTTTCCTTGGTCTTACGTTCTCTTTCCTTGTCGCCGGACTGGGCCAGCAGCGGGGTGCTGGAGCCAATCAGCAGGACACCCGTGACCAGGGCGACGACGAATTTACTCAAATACTGTGTCATTCGTTCGCTCCTTTATTCCTGAATCTCGTAGGTGAACTTGTTCTGTACACCGGGCACCTCGATGGACTGGCCATCGACGACCCGCGGCTTGTACTTGAATTTCAGGGCCGCCTGGATCGAGGCGCGATGGAACAGGGAACTGGTGCACTGGTCCTCGATGACAAAGGGATCGCGGATCGTGCCGTTCCGGGTCACCGTGTACTGGACCACGCAGTAGCCTTCGATACCGCGGGAAAGAGCACGCTGCGGGTAGATCGGCGCTACTTTGACGATCGGCAGATAGTCGCCTTCGCCGACACCCAGGCTGAAGCCTCCCGACATCTCGATGTCGGTTTCAACCGGCGCCGCCTGGATGGCGATCTTCTCGGCCGAGGGATTCAGGTTCTCAAGCTGCGGAGTCGGTGGCTGCGGCGGCGGGGCATCCGGCGGTGGTGGTTTCTCGGGCTTGAGTTGCCTGCGCTGGATGGACTCGTCGCGTTTCAGTCTGACGAAGTCGATCAGGTGACCTGAGGTTCCTTCATTCAAATCACGATCGGCGGTTACGATCAGGTACTGCATGAACCAGAACAGACCGGCCGTTACGCAGACGCCAAGAACGATACCGACAATAAGTCGGAAGGAATTACCGGCTTTGGGTAGTGTCAGGGTTTCATTAATCGTAGCCGACATGGCATACCTCTTTAGGGCTCATTTGCCGCAATCGACACGTTGAACACGCCCGCCTGGCGGGCGGCATCCATTACCTGGATCAACGTATCCGTCTTGGAATCCTTGTCTGCCTGAATCACCACTGAACCCTGCGGGTTCTCGGCGTGCAGACGTTCGATGTTCGGTCGCACGGACCGGATATCGATCTGGCGACGGTCGATCCAGATGTCATTATTGGGGCCGATGGCCACCAGGATGTTGGCCTTTTCCTGTTTGACCGCCGTCGCCGCGTCGGGCCGGTTGACTTCGATACCGGCCTCTTTCACGAACGTTGCGGTCACGATGAAAAAGATCAGCATGATGAACACCACATCGAGCATTGGCGTGATGTTGATCTCCGATTCTTCTTCTTCGTATTGAGTGGCTAGATGTTGCCGCATATGTACTTCTCCTGATCAGCAGGCTGGGGGATAGTTCCCTCAGCCGTGCTCGATTATCAACTCGTCAGAGATGAAATCACGTTCCCTGCGCGCTTTGTTTTCGAGGAAAGCCGACATGGCTACGCCGGAAAGCGCGGCCACCATGCCCGCCATCGTGGGCACGGTGGCTTTGGAAACGCCTGACGCCATGGATCGGGGGTTGCCCGATCCGGAGATCGCCATGACTTCGAAGACTTCGATCATTCCCGTCACGGTGCCGAGCAGGCCCAGCAGGGGGCACAGCGCGACACAGGTCTTGATCAGCGCCATGTTGCGCTCGGCGCTCGAACTGACCTGGGAAATGATCCGATCCCGAATCTGGTGGGCATTCCAGGACGAGTATTCCGGCCTGACATCCCAGTAGACATGGGCCTGGCGAATCAGTTTCTTGTGACCGGTGCGAAAGTAAACGAGGCGCTCGATGATGAGCATCCACATGAACAGCGTTACCAGCGCGATCACATTGAGAACCGGTCCTCCGAGCTCAAAAAAGTCACGGATGGTCTCGAGGAATGGCAGATAATAATAAATGGTATCCATAAGGACTTATCCCATTCTTTCTGCACGCTCTGAGAGCATGCCGGCGGCCTCTTCCTGGAGAATCTGCGTCAGTCGTTTGGCGCGGCTCTGAACCAGCGTGTGCATGAAGACCGTCGGAATAGCGACGACCAGGCCCAGCACGGTGGTCACCAGGGCGGTTGAGATACCGCCGGCCATCAGCTTCGGATCGCCCGCACCGTAGAGGGTGATGGCCTGGAAGGTGATGATCATACCGGTAACGGTACCCAGCAGACCCAGCAGCGGCGCCACGACGGAGATGATCTTCAGGAACGGAAGCATCTTGTTGAACTTCGGTGTTTCCTTCAGGATTTGCTCGCCCAACTTCAGCTCGAGCGCCTCGACGTCCGATTCCGGGTTTTCGTGCGCGATCTTCAGCACACGGCCCAGCGGATTGTTGCCCGGGTTCTCCAGGTTCTTGGCCTGACTGTTGACCTTGGCGCTGGTTGCGGTCAGGGCCAGCAGGCGCCAGATCGCGATCAGCACGGCGATGATACCCAGCGTGATGATGACGTAGCCGACTTCCTTACCCTGCGCGATACGCTCGGTCAGGCTTGGAGACTGGACCAGCAGGGCCAGCAGCTGGCCTCGAGTCGGGTCGATACCGAAGCCGGCCAGGCCTGCCTGGGTTTCCTGCAGGCCTTCCGCGCGGCCGGTATAGCGGCTCTGCGGTTGGCGCTGCAATTCCACCAGGCGGCCGGTTTCGGGCACGTATTCGAGGTAATCACCGTCGGAAACGACGTTGAACAGACCGACGCGAACCACTTGCCGTTGCTCTTCCTCGCCATCCGAGTTGACCACGGTAGCGGGAATCTCGAGCACCTTGGCGGATTCGGTCATCTCGCGCTGCAGCTCGAACCAGATGCGTTCAATTTCTTCCATCGTCGGCATGCGGGTGGTGGAGCCCATCTTCTGGGCAAACTGGGTCAGCCACTCGCCACGATCCGGGAACTGGATCTGCGTAACGGAGGTGTCGAAGTTGCCGCGCGCGTCGCCGGCGGCCTGCTGTAGCACGCCGAACAACTCCTTCAGTTCACCCAGGCGATCCTGCAAGGCGCGCTCGAGATCCATGATGGCGGCGTCGTTGACTTCGAAGGTGCTTTCGAGTTGCTCCGAGAGCCGCTCTTGGCGAGTCTGCTCAGCCTGCATCTGACGCAGCAGTTCCTGCTGACGTCCGCGAGCGGCCTGGAATTCCTGGATACGCTTCTGGTTTTCGGCTGCGTCCTTGACGCGGCCCTGTCGAACCTGCTCGAGCAATTCGTCCATCGAGACGGGCTGAGCGGCGAAGGCGGTCTGGCCAAGTCCGAGAACGAACGCGGCGATCACTGTTGTTTTGAGTAATTTGCGGATCATGTCTTAGCCCTCCGACGGCGCAGGAATGGGAACGACCAGCAAGTCTGGAGCAACCTGCTTTCGCGCTACCCTCAAACCATGAGAGACCTGGTTTTTGAACTCGGCATCGTCGAGAACGATGAACTGTCCGGCTGCAGGGTCCCATGCGCCGGTGGTGCCGCCACCGACCGTCTGGTAGGCCAGGGAAACACGGCCGATTCGCAGGAAGTCTGCCTCCTGTTTCACGCCATCGATATCGATCGTGTCCTTGTAGGCTTCGATGGTGCGGCCGTAATCGTTTTCGATCTGATACGCCTCGATCACGCGGCGGAACTTCTCGGCGGCGGACACGTCGGAGCGTTCCATCATGCCGCGCAGGCGTTCCAGGCGTTCCCCGCGCTCTTCGAGCAAGAACGGCGTATCGAGTGCGATGAACGCTTCCATCGAGTCCAGCATCCTGGTCATCATCGGAACGATCTGGCGCTCGATAAGCGCGACGTTCTTGATGGACTCGTTGAGAGCGGCCATTTCCTCTTCCTGGTTGGTGATCTGGCGCTGCAACAGGGCGTTGTAGGTCACCAGGCCGTCAACCACTTTGGATACTGTGTTGTAGTCGTTGAGGAGGTCGATCGTTTGGTCGGCGATCTGCTCCACGCGGCGCTGCTCGGCAGCACCTGCGTCGGCGCGTTTCTCACCTTCGGCCATGACCTGGTCCACAGTCGCCTGGGCATAGACCGATGCGGAGAAGACCGCAGAGGCCATTGCGCCGAGCAAGAGCATTCTATTCATTCGATTGATAAGCATACTGGATCTCGGTGTTGACAAAAAAAAGGATGGCGGTTGCATTTAAAAAAATCTGTTCCGGACACCGAAGGGTATAACTTGCGGAATACTTCAGTCAATTCTTTCCGCCGCGCTGTTACGCGCTTTAACGTTTTTATAACGCGGAATTTCGAATCTCCCCACCCTCGGTTAGGGAATAGTCGGGTGACAGTCCGGCATGCAGCCTTGAAGCGGAGCAGCAAACAGGGGATGAGGGCTACAGTCCGTAAGCCCACACGAGAACCGTCGTCAGGATGAGCCAGAGTCCGATCGAGAGGGGCACGCCCACGCGAACAAAGTCACCGAACTTGTAGCCCCCGGCGTTCATCAGCAGGATGTTGGTCTGGTAGGCCATCGGGGTCGCAAAGCTCAGGTTTGCGCCGAACAGCACGGCGAGAACGAACGGTTCGAGCGGCATGCCCAGGCGCTGGGCGATACCGATCGCAATGGGCGTGCCGATCACCGCGGCGGCATTGTTGGAAACGATGTTGGTCATGATGCCCATCATCAGCATCAGGCCGCCCAGCACCACCGAAGGCGGTGCGCCAAAGGTGACGTTCACGAACAGGCGCGCGATGTAGTCGGCGCCCCCCGTCTTGAGCAGGGCCGCGCCCATCGCCAGCGAAGCCACGATGATCAGGATCACCTGCGTGGAGAGCGCGCTCATCGCGTCCTTCCAGTTCAGGCACCGGGTCAGGATCAGGACGAGAAAGCCGAGTACGGCGCTGATCTCGATCGGCATGATGCCGGTTGCCGCCAGCGCTACCACGCCCAGCATGGTCGCCAGCGCGACCGGCGCCTTGCGGGTACTCGGCAGTTGGACGCTGCCATCGAGTACCAGGAAATCCGCTGTTTCCTTCAGATTGCGCAGGTTTTCGACGGTGGACTGCACCAGCAGGACGTCACCGGAGCGCAACCGCACCTCGTCCAGCCCGGGCGACTTGCGTTCCTGTGAGCCCTCGAAGCGGTTGAATGCCAGCAGGCGCAGGCCGTACCGTCTGCGCAGCCGCGCGTTACCGATACGCACCCCGATCAGGCGGGATGCCGGCGTGATCACGACTTCGGCGATCTGTTCGCTTTCCGCGCTGAGGGGGTGTTCTGCATCGACCGCGTGGTCGCCGGAAAACAGCGTGCCGCCCAACAGGCGCGCGTATTCCCGGAGGTTGTCTTGGGTATCGCTCGTGGTGATTCGATCGCGGGGCTGGAGAACGACGTCCGGCAGCGGATTGATGTGGACGCCCTGGCCTCGCTGCACACCTTCCACCTTGAGCCCGTCACCGGTTCTCAGGATGGCCGTCGCCAGGCGTCGGCCGGCCACCGGGCTATCCTCGTTTAGCCGGATCTGTGCGGTGTAGAGACGGGAAACGGTTTCTCCCATGGGCGGCGTGCGCTCGGGCGTGATGCGCGGCGCGATCAGCCACAGATACAGAGTGGCAAAGAATGCCGCGATGGCGGCCGGGCCCAGGAAGTCGAACATGCTGAACGCGTCCATTCCCATGTCCGCCGCGACGTTGACCACCAGCAGGTTGGTCGAGGTGCCGATGGTGGTCGCCATTCCGCCGAGGATGGAGGCGAATCCCATGGGTATCAGCGTGCCCGACGGTGATGCGCCGGTGCGAACGGCCACGCCGACCAGTATCGGCAGCATCAACACGACAATGGGCGTGTTGTTGATGAAAGCGCTGAGAACCGCGGTAATCAGGATGGTCGCCAGCAGCGAAATGGCCGGCCCCTTGCGCCACATGCGTGCAAGCAACCGGCCCACGGGTTCCAGCGCGCCGGTTCGAATCAAACCCTGCCCGCAGATCATTAACGCGCTCACGGCCACCAGGGCCTTGTGGCCGAAGCCCAGGAAGAAGTCGCTGGGTTGCAGCGTGCGGCCCTCGCTGGTGTAGGGGAACAGGGTGAACCCGACGGCCAGGGCGACCAGCACGAGCAGGCTGGTGGTTTGCAGGGGAATGTTTTCCCGGGTGAACAGCACCAGCGCGACGATGATCAGAATCATCACGAACAGGGCGTGTGCGTTGGGAAGCGCCAGTTCTACCAATCCAGCAACCTTTTCAGTTCGTCTTCAGTGTGCACCGGCGGCAGGCATTGGGTGCCGCGGCAAAGCCAGGCGGTCACGGGCTCACTGCTTCGAAACTCCCCGAGCATACCTGGCAAGGAGGCCTCTGCCGGCGCGATGAGGTAGCAGTCTACCCGATAGCGGCGGTCGACCCACGCTTTTAAGGTTTCGCCCCGGGCGGTGTCGGCACCTCCGATCACCAGGTGGGGAGGGGGGGTGGCGGCCTCGTGCAGTGCCAGCAACATGCTGGCGTGCCCCGCTGGGGCTTGCCCGACCGCTGCCAGAGACCTTTGCAGGCAACGTTCCGCCGAACGAAGGTAGCCAGGTTCGCCCAGCAAGTGCCCCAGTCTGGACAGGGCGCGAACAGCCAACGCGTTGCCGGCCGGCGTAGCATCGTCCTGGAAAATCATGCTGCGCGTCATCGGCACGTCGACCGCCTCATCGCTGAAATAAAAGCCTCCGTTTTCGTGGTCTTCGAACCGGGCCTGCATGGCGTCGGCCACCTCTATCGCGAACGCCAGCCAACGTGAATTCCAGCGGGCCTGCAAAAAATTCAGTAATGCGTCCAGCAAAAACGCATAGTCGTCGAGATAGGCTTCGAACCGCGCTTGACCGCGGTTGAACACGGCCAGCAACCCGTCGCCACGCCAGAGTTCCCGGCGCACGAAGACAAAGATCCCGTCCGCCTGGTCAAGCCATTGCGCTTCGCCCAGCGCGCGCCCGGCACGGGCATAGCCGCCCGCCAGTAGCGCGTTCCAGGAGAGCAGGCGCTTGTCGTCTAGCGTCGGGTGGATGCGTTGCTCCCGGGTGTTGCGCAGCTGGGCGCGTTCCTCCCCGAAAGACTCCGGCGCCGCGTCCGGCTCGCCCGGGCGTGTACGCTGCAGGTGCCAGGCTTTCGACTCGAAGTTCGGCGGAAGGTCAAGCCCGTACTCCTTGCTGAACGGGGCTCCGCGCTTGCTGCCGAGCAGGGTCATCACTTCCTCGCGCGTCCAAACGTGAAAGCCGCCTTCTTCGCCATCGGCATCGGCGTCTATACTCGCTGCGAAACCGCCGTCGGCCTGGGCCATCTCCGTTTCAAGCCACCGCGCGATGCCGCGCGCCGCGGCCTCCAGCAGCGGATCGTCCCATCGCCGGGCGGCTTCGGCATACAGCGGCAGCAGCTGGGCGTTGTCGTACAGCATTTTTTCGAAGTGCGGGATCGTCCAGTCAGCGTCCACGCAGTAACGGAAAAACCCGCCGTCAAGATGATCACGGAGCCCGCTCAACGCCATTTGCCGAAGTGTGAATTTCAGGCTTTCGTGCAGGCGGCTGTCGCTGCGCTTCTCACCCAGCGCGGCAACGGCTTCGAGAGTGGGCGCCTGTGGAAATTTGGGCCCGCCGCCGTAACCGCCGTTTACCGGGTCGGAGCGCGCCAGTATTTGCCGCGCGCCCGTTTCAGCGAGCGCCGCAGCCTCCCGGGGCAGGGCTTGATCCAACGTTCGGGTTGCGGGTTGCTGGATGGACTTCAGGGCCGCCAGTATTTTTTTATTCTGTTGGCTGATGTCGTCGCGGTTGTCGCGAAACCACGCGTGCACGGTTTCCAGCACTTCGGGAAAAGCGGGCATCCCGTATCGTCGCTCGCGCGGGAAATAGGTGCCGGCGAAAAACGGCACGTGGTCGACCGGGTCCAGGAAGACCGTAAGCGGCCAGCCGCCCCCGCGGCCAGTCAGCATCTGGTGCGCCAACTGGTAAATCCGGTCCAGGTCGGGCCGCTCCTCGCGATCCACCTTGATCGTGACGAACAGCCGGTTCATCAGCTCGGCGGTTTCCTCGTCCTCGAACGATTCGTGGGCCATCACGTGGCACCAGTGGCAGGCGCTGTAACCGATCGAAAGCAGGATGGGACACTCGTCCAGCCGCGCCTGGTCCAGTGCCTGCTGGTCCCACGGCTGCCATTTCACCGGGTTGTCTGCGTGTTGCCTGAGGTACAGGCTGGTCTCGTTGCCAAGTCGATTCATCTGGCATATGCTGCCACAGCCCGACCCGAAAATGGATTTCGACCTCGTCTTGAGCTCGTCCGTACACCTTTACATAGCCATCGATCCCGTTGCGCTTTCCATCGGGCCTTTCAGCGTGCACTGGTACGGCATTACTTATCTCCTCGCCTTCCTGTTTTTCTGGGCGGCCGGCAGCTGGCTGGTGCGGCGGCGGGAGTGGCTGGGTTGGAAATCACAGGACATCGGCGACATGCTGTTCTACGGCATGCTCGGCGTGGTCATCGGTGGCCGGCTCGGTTACGTGCTTTTCTACGCATTCGACAGTTTTTTGCAGGACCCGTTGTTCCTTTTTCGCATCACCCAGGGCGGGATGTCGTTCCATGGAGGATTGTTGGGCGTCATCGCCGCGATGTGGTGGTACGGGCGCACGTCGGGGCGCGGGTTCTGGGCGGTGTCGGATTTCGCGGCCCCTCTGGTGCCCATCGGCCTGGCGCTGGGACGAGTCGGCAACTTCATCGGCGGGGAATTATGGGGCCGGTACAGCGATGCGCCCTGGGCGATGGTTTTCGCCAATGCCGTTCAACCCGACGGCTGGGCCTCAGACGAGTTGCGTGCGGCCTGGCAGAGTGGCGCGCTCGACCACCTGGCGCGTCATCCGAGCCAGCTGTACCAGGCCTTGGGCGAGGGGTTGGGGCTCTTCATCCTGCTGGCAATATTTTCCCGGGTCCCGCGGCCGGCCGCTGCGGTCTCCGGCCTGTTCCTGATCGGCTACGGGGTGTTTCGCTTTGTGGCTGAATTTTTCAGAGAACCTGACGCGCATATCGGCTACCTCGTCGGCGATTGGCTGACCATGGGAATGGTCCTGACCCTTCCCATGGTCCTGGCCGGTACCGTCATGATGGTGGCCGCCTACCGATACAGGGATCGTGCATGAAAACCTATCTTGACCTGCTCCAGACCATCCTCGACAAGGGCTCGGAAAAATCGGACCGAACCGGAACCGGCACGATCAGCCTGTTCGGCTACCAGATGCGTTTCGATCTTGCCGAGGGCTTTCCCGCGGTCACCACCAAGAAGTTGCACTTCAAGTCGATCATCCACGAGTTATTGTGGTTTCTCGCCGGCGATACGAATATCGGCTACCTGAACGACAATGGAGTCCGTATCTGGAACCAGTGGGCCACGGAGGAGGGCGAACTGGGGCCGGTCTACGGAGCGCAGTGGCGCAACTGGGTCGCGCCAGGCGGTCGCTGCATCGATCAGATCGCGCAATTGCTGGAAGACCTGCGCAACAGGCCGGACTCGCGCCGCCACATCGTGTCTGCATGGAACCCGGCCCTGTTGCCCGACGAGTCCCGCAGCCCCCGCGAAAACGCGGCTGCCGGCCTCCAGGCGCTGCCCCCCTGCCACACCATGTTCCAGTTCCACGTGGTGGAAGGGCGGTTGAGTTGCCAGCTGTACCAGCGCAGCGCGGACGTGTTCCTGGGGGTCCCGTTCAATATCGCTTCGTACGCCTTGCTGACCATGATGATCGCCCAGGTGGTGGGGCTGAAACCGGGCGATTTCGTGCACACCTTCGGCGATGTCCATATTTACCTGAACCACCTCGACCAGGTTCAAGCGCAGCTGGCACGTGAACCGTATCCGTTGCCGCAGATGCGTATCAACCCCGACGTCAAGGACCTGTTCGCCTTTCGATACGAAGACTTTGAGCTGCTTGGCTACGAGCACCACCCGGCGATCAGCGCCCCCATCGCGGTCTGAGACGGTGCTTGCAGGCAAGCGGATCACGCTAATCGTCGCGATGGCCCGCAATCGCGCCATCGGTTTCGAAGGCGCCTTGCCCTGGCACCTGCCACGGGAATTGAAGCACTTCAGGGACACCACGCTGGGCAAGCCGGTCGTCATGGGGCGGAAAACGCACGAGTCGATCGGCAGGCCGCTACCTGGCCGCCAGAATATTGTGGTGTCCCGGAACCGTAATTACCGAAGCGAGGGTTGCGACACGGCGATTTCTTTGAGGTCAGCCGTTGAGGCCGCCGACGGGGATGAGGTCATGGTGATCGGCGGCGGGCAACTGTACGAGGAAGCCCTGCCTGTCGCCGACCGGATGGTGCTGACTCACATCGAATGCGAACCCCGGGCAGACACCTGGTTTCCCGCCTGGGAACGGGACGATTGGGTCGAGACGATTCAGCGGGAAGAACGCCAGGATGAGAACAATCGACACGCGTACCGCGTGATCGAATACACCAGGAAAGCCTAGCGCCGCTTGCGACCCTGCACCTGGAATACTTCCCGGTCCTCCAGGCGCAACGCGGTGAGTTGCCCGCCGTAGGCGCAGCCTGAGTCGAGGCAGACCAGGTTCCTTTTTTTGTAAAAGCCGAGTCGGGCCCAGTGACCGAACACGATGGTCGTCTCGCTGGTCATCCGGTTGTTATGCTTGAACCACGCCTTGTAGGGTTTCTTGGCGGACCTGGGTGGGCCGCTTGGGTTAGGCAGAATTTTGCCGTTCGAGTCGCAAAACCGGACCCGGGTCAGTATGTCGCTGATCAACCGGCGGCGGCGCCAACCAGTCAGGTCGTCGTGCCAACGGCGTGGCGCGTTCTTCCGCAGCTTAGAGAAGAATTTACCCGCCTTGGGTGACCGCAGCTTACGTTCTACTTCGGCCGCGTGATCGAGCGTGTCCTGCACGGTCCATTGGGGAATCACGCCGGCATGCACCATCAGCACGTTGTGTTTGCGCGAGCAGTGGGCCAGCGGCTGGTGTTGCAACCAGGTTATCAATTCAACGCGGTCTTTCGCGGTCAGGATTTTTCTGAACTCGCGCTTGGGACAGGCATTGCCGTCCGGGTATTTCCAGTTCTCCTGGAGCAGGAACAAGTCATGGTTGCCGAGCACGGCGACCAGGCTATCGCCAAGGCTGTGCAGCAGGCGAAGTACCTCCAGTGACTTGCCGCCACGGTTGACCAGGTCCCCGCAACACCAGAGTTGGTCGCGGTCGGGATCGAAACGAATCGTGTCGAGGAGGTTTCGGAGTGGCTTGTAACAGCCCTGGATGTCACCCACAACGTACGTCGCCATCGTTACTGTTCTGCCAGCAGTCGGGACAGGACGGCGAATTCGCCCAGGCCGAGCGTTTCCGGCCGGGCGCCGGGGTCGATACCGGCGGCCTCCATGGCAGCGGCGTCGACCAGGCTCCGTAAACTGTTTCGCAGGGTTTTTCGGCGTTGTGAAAAGGCCTGCTTCACGACGCGCTCGAACCCGGCGGGGTCGTCGACCTGCACGGGTGGGCTTGCGTGCGGAACCAAGCGTACGACGCTCGAAGTCACTCGTGGGACAGGTGAGAACGCGGTGGGCGGCACGTCGAACAGCGGCGCGACCGCGCAGCGGTATTGGCACATGATCGACAGCCGCCCCCAGGCTTTGCTGCCCGGTACGGCGGCGAGCCGCTGGACGACTTCCTGCTGCAACATGAAGTGCATATCCCGAATATGATCGCTCCACTGCAGGGCGTGAAACAATAGCGGTGTCGAGATGTTGTAGGGCAGGTTGCCCAGCAATCGGAACGGCCGGTTGCCTGCGAGCGCGCCGAGGTCTTCTTTGAGGGCATCGCCCTCGTGAATGCTGACGTTGGGATAAGCGGCGAAATCGGTGCGCAGCCGGGCTGCGAGATCGCGATCGATTTCCAGCAGCACCATCTCGGCGCCGGAATCCGCCAGCGGGTGCGTCATGGCGGCTTGGCCCGGGCCGATTTCGATCAACAGGTCCTCCGGCAGCGGAGAGACGGTTTCCACGATACGGGCGATGACGTCCCTGTCGATCAGAAAATTCTGTCCGAATCGTTTACGCGCCCGGTGCTGCATCTTCACGATCCTGTTGCGACGCAACCAGTTCCTCGGCGGCCAGGGCCGCATGGTACAGGCTGCCCGCGTCGGCGAGTCCTTTTCCTGCCAGGTCCAACGCCGTTCCGTGATCTACCGAGGTACGAATGAACGGCAGGCCGAGGGTGATGTTCACGGACCGCCCGAACCCCATGTGTTTGAGTACCGGCAGGCCCTGGTCATGGTACATCGCAACCACGGCGTCGCAACGCTTGAGCCGGGGCGGATGGAACGCGGTATCGGCGGGAACCGGGCCTTTCAGATCCATTCCTTCGGCCACGAGTTTGCGGATGCACGGGGTGATGGTCTCGATTTCCTCGTTGCCCAGGTGGCCGCCCTCGCCCGCATGCGGGTTCAAGCCCAGGATCTGCAATCGCGGGCGCCGGATGCCGAAGCGTTGCCGCAGTTCTCTCTCGGTGATCCGGATGACGGCCTCCAGGCGCTTGGACGTAAGAGTTTCGGAAACCGCCAAAAGCGGTATGTGGGTTGTGGCCAGCGCCACGCGCAGGCCTGGGGCAGCCAGCATCATGACCACCTGGTCGACACCGGCCAGATCGGCCAGGAATTCGGTATGCCCGGAGAAAGCGAAGCCCCCGTCGTTGATGATGCCCTTGTGCACCGGCCCGGTAACCAGCGCGCTCGCGTGACCCACCTGGACCAGGTCAACCGCCCGGCGCAGGGTTTCCAGCACGTAGCCCGCATTGGCCGGTTCGAGCCGTCCGGGCTGGCTGGCTGATTCGAGTGGCACGGGCAGGCAGGACAGCACGCCTTCCTCCCAATCATCGCCGGGGCGCCAGGGTCGAATGACGGGCGCCGGGCGAAAGTCCGAGGCCGCCTGTTCGAGCAGAACCGGGTCGGCCACGGCCACGATCCGGAAGTCCGGATGATCGCGATGGAAACGAAGCAGGATTTCGGGGCCGATTCCGGCGGGTTCGCCCGGGGTGACCGCCAGCACCGGCCTGGATCCGGTCATGCCCACACCCGGCCCGAACCGTGCACCCAAAGCCCGAATGATGGCGAAGGACAGCGAGACTCCTTGGTGGGCAATCCTTCCATTGTCTTGTTGACTTCCAGCTGCTTGGGTCTTGGTGCTGTTACGCCAAGAGCATTGTTCGGGCTAACCGGCGTCGCTCTCGTGGCCGGGCAGGCGAATCTCGACGAACGCTTCGTCGCGAAACTGGCGCAGCACCTTCTCTATTTCCTGCTGGGCCTTCTGGCGCATGATTTTTTCCCGGGCCTCGTTGCGGATCGCTTCCTCGGTTCGATCGGTTTCACGTTTGCCGAGGAATTCGACGATGTGCCAGCCGCTGCCGGTCTGGAACGGCTGTGAGGTCTCGCCGGTATCCAGCCCCTGCAGGGCCTGGAACACCCGCTCGCCGTATGCCTCGGGAGGGAACCAGCCCATGTCGCCACCGATATTGGCCGTGGAGACGTCATCCGAATATTCCTTAGCGAGCTCAGTGAAATCCTCGCCGTCCTCCAGCTTTTCCTGGATCTCGACGATTTGCTCCATGGCGAGCCGGGGCGTCACGAGTTCGTTGACCTCGACCATGATGTGACGGGCATTGTATTCCTCTACAACGACCTGGCGCTGCTCGCGAAAATCGTTGACCTTGATGATGTGCAAGCCCACCTGGCTTCGAACGGGCTCGGTAATCTCTCCAGGCTCCACGTCACGGATCGCGTCGGCGAAAAAGGCGGGTACGCTGTTCAAGTCGCGCCAGCCGACCAGGCCGCCTTGCAAGGCCTCCTGTCCTTCCGAGTAGGAGATCGCCGCAGACGCGAAATCGAGGCCATCCTGCAGGCGTTGATAAATGTCATCGGCCTTGGCCTGGGCTTCTGCGATCTGTTGGGGGGTCGCGCCATCGGGGATGGTCACGAGTATGTGGGAGACGTTGTATTCGCCGCCGCTGGCGTCCTCTGAAGCCAGCAGGATATCCACCTCGGTGTCGGTGATCGGGTCCATGCCGTTGATGATGCGCTGCTGCAGGCGGTCGGTCATCAGCTGCTCGCCGATGTTGCGCCGAAATTCGCCGAACTCCATGCCGTCGGCCTCGATACTCTGTCGCATCTGCTGAACGGTTATCCCGTTGGACTGGGCGATGTTCACCATGTACTGGTCGATATCGGCATCGCTGATGCGAATTCCGGTCTGCAGGGCGCGCTGGATCTGAAGCTCATTGATGATCAGGCGCTCGAGCACCTGCGATTCAAGCAGGTGCTGTGGCGGCATGGCTTCCCCGCGAGCGCGAATCTGCGCGACGATACCGGCGATGGCCTGGTCGAGTTCGCTGCGCAGGATCACGTCCTCGTCGACCAGGGCGACGATTCCATCGATTTCCCCGGACGTGTCGGTGTTCAACAGCTGCGCCGCAGCACCGATGGGCAGGACGAATGCCGTCAGCATGCAAAGCAGCGCCAGGCGTGGCGAGAAAGTTTTCGTAATTGGGTGACGCATCAAAAAGCCTACTCCGAAACTATAGAGCCCCGACACCGATGGGCCGGGAGTGAAGATCGATATTCTACAACAAAGGCGGCTGGCTTCCCCGCTTTCGCCCGTTGAAGATGAGTCGTCACGCCGGGGTCAGGGTCGCCGGGTGTCCTCCACCGCTGGTTTGCGCCGCATCCGCTTGCGGTTCACAGGGAAAAAGACCCGCGTTCGTGGGGGAAGTTCAGACCTATCAGGGGAACAGGTTACGCGACCCGCTGCCGATGCTGGCAAGCCCCTTGAGGTTGAGTTCCAGGTAAATGCCGTCTCGAAATTCTCCATCCCGGTTCTTCAGGTATCGGCGCAGCACGGTGCGAAAAGCCCAGCAACAGCTTTCGTATTCGAAGCCGCCCTGGATTTCGAGAAGTTCGTCATCGGCGAAGGAGTAATTGATGCGCGAAAGCATTCGCCAGCGCTCGCCGAGGGGCCAAAGAATACGGAAATCGAACTGGTCGACCCGCTGGGCGCGGTAACGATACTCGAACGTAATCCGCTGACCTGTCTCGCCGGTATAGCGCAGGCCAAGCGTTCCCACGTCCATTTCGCTTCGGTCCCAATCCCACTGCAGGCCGGCCACGGCCCGCAGCTTCGGCGACACGCGCCAGCTCAACTCGGCAAGGAAGGGTGACAGGTCTGCGTCTTCGACAGCTTCTTCATCCAACTGGACCCTTCGGTCGTCGAAATAAAAAATCTGGCCGACGCTCAAGCTCCAACGCTCGCGGCCGTCGAGGCTGTCGAACTTGCGCGTCGAAACCGCCAACGAGAGCTGGTTGGCGTCACCCAACCGGTCACCGCCGGCAAAGCGGTTCGGGTTGAACAGCTGGCTGAAGCCAAAGGTGAATTGGCCGCTGTCAAATACGGGCAGGTCGTCCTGCTCCTCGTACGGCACGTAGAGGTAAAACAGTCGAGGCTCCAGGGTCTGGTAGCCGCCATCGTTGGTGAACCGGTCGAACACCAGGCCCGTATCTAGACTGGCAACCGCAGCGCCCCTCGAGGGCGATTCGTCGCCCGGCAGGCCCTGGTAGTCCAGTTCGTAAGCGGTGTAGCGATAGCCGATGCGCGGCTTGACAAAGCCCCAGCGGTTGTAGCGGTCCCAGGAGAGGTTGGGGAATAGGTCGAGGCGGGCACCGGTCACTCCCACGCCGCGGTCAAAGGCGACCAGTTCCGAGTCCAGTCCAAAGGCCAGGCCGGTGCCCGCCAGCGGGCGGTCGAACCAGAACGCAATGCGGGGCACGCGGCGATAAGGTTCGTTCTGGGGTTGGATCGATTCGTCGATGACCTGGAAGTTGTCCGCCATGAATTCAAAATCCCAGTAGCGGCCGACACCGCTGAGCAGGGCGCTGCTGCGCACGAACTGTCGAGCCGTCTGGCGCAGGCTGGTGCCGTAATCCTGGAAATAGCGCTCATCGCTGACACGGTCCAGGACCAGTTCTGTTCGCCACCGTTGCCACGGCGTGCCGTAGTGGCGGAACTGGTAGTGATAACGCTCATCGTCGGTTTCACGGTCATCGGGCATGTAGTCAAATTCCAGCTCACCGTGGGTGCGGCGGGTCAGAAAGCGGTACTCGCCGGTCAGCATGAAACCGCGTTCGGAAAACCAGCGGGGCTCCAGCGTGGCGTCGTGGTTCGGGGCGATGTTCCAGTACCACGGAGCGCCTATTTCCACGCCGGTGTCGCTGCTGTAGCCGAGGTTCGGATAGAGAAATCCGGATTTCCGACGATCGTCGATCGGGAAGGTAAACCACGGAACGTACAGCAGGGGGAACCCTTTGAATTCGAGTTTGACGCCTTTCGCTTCCCCCATGCCCTCGTCGTGGCGCAATTCGAGTTCTTTCATCTCCATTTGCCAGTCCGGGTCCTGATCCGGACAGGAGGTGTAGTTCAGGTCGAAGAGACGGGACGTATGGCCTCCTTCCAGCTCGGCGCGCCGGGCGCTGCCGTGAGCGCTGGAACCACTCAGGCCGAATTCAACCAGCGAGAAATAACCGCTTTCCTTACCCAGGTCGTAACTGGCCCCGGAGCCCTGCAGCCACACCTGCTGATCGCGATAGGAGATCTTCCCGGGCACCGTGATGAACTGTTCGGCGGGATCGAACATCAGCAACTCGGTGGCGATGTATTGATCGCCCCGTGTCAATTCGACATTGCCCCGCAGTTTACCGGCCCGTAAACGACCTGCGTCCAGCGACTGAGCTTCGATCACCAGGGGCGCCTGTGAGCGGTCGGGTGACGGTGGCATCGCCGGTCCCAATTCCATCGATGGACAGACGAAAGGTTGTTCGGCCTGGGCTACGGCGAGTGCCGGATAAAACGCTCCGAACCAAAGCAGGAGATTCAAGCCCAGGCCTCTCATGAATGCCGAAGCAGAGACAACGGAGAAAAAGCGGTATTTGCCTTCAGGCCACAGTTGCCCCGCCGCTGGCGCGAGCAGGGAAGCGAGACTCCTAAAATTCAGCGTCGTTGGCGTCGAAAAGGGCAAGGTTTCAGGCACTGTGTTCAAGGGGTTGCCGAATCCCGGCACGGTGTCACAGATTGCCCTCCCGCGCAACCGTCGAACAGGGCTGATCCAGCCATTGCTTGCGTGCCTCCGCCGAAAGGTCCGCGATCTGCCCGGCGCGAAGCAGAAACTCCGGCATGGAGTGGCCGGAGGCGTCAAAAAGCCGCTGAAAGGAGCAGCCGCCGCCACGGTAGCTGGCGTGCAGCGCGACGCGGGCATTATTGATCAGGCAAGGTGCGGCCTCCGCTGTGTTGGTGTCCCCAATCGACGGGAAACCCGGCAAGCGCCGCGCCGCTTCGCACAGCCTATTGATGATTCTTGCTTTTCCCTCGCGCATGGCCTCGTCGGTCGTGTCCGAGGTGTAGAGGGCTGAAAGCTCGCCCCGTGCGTGCTCGAACCGTTCGTCCACCTCTCTGGCCTTGCGGCGCTCGAGCTGCCACGCCCTCCACTCGGTCGATTTGCCCTTTCCCTCGAGCCATTGCCGCACGGAGGTCTCCTCGACGAAACTGGCGAACGACTCGTTGAACACCGTATCGTCCTTCACGTAGAGCGCCTGGTGCGCCATTTCGTGGAACAGCACGCCGGCCAGGGCGGTGTCGCCGCGCGAAAACATGGTGTCCAGCAAGGGGTCGTCAAACCAGCCCAGCGTCGAATAGGCGGTGGCCGGCGCCACGAACACGTCGTAGCCTTTCCGGCGCAGTTTGCCGGCGAAACGCTCCGCATCATCGGGATCGAAATATCCGCGGTACGGGACGCAACCGGCGACCAGGAAGCACCAGGTTTTCAGCTCGAGCGAGAATTCCGGTGCGGCCGTAACGGTCCACGTCACCGCGGAGCGTCCTGTCTGCGTGACGTGGGTATAGCTTCCGCTCGAGGGCAGGCCGAGCGTGCGGGTGCCGAAGTCGATAATCTCCTGGGCCGTTCGAAGGCGCCGGGCCAGTTCGGGATCCGTTGACGGGTCTGACAGTAGCGGTTCGATCTCCTGCCGTTGCCGCATCAGACTGATCTGGCCGGCTGCGGCCTGGGCGTAATAGGAGGGCCCGGCACAGCCCGGTAGAAACGGCACGGCGATGAGCAGGCCCAGCAGCAGCGAGACCGTTACGGGGGTTCGGCGCGAGGAGGTCACTTGGGGGAGGGGATGCTTTGGATTACCATGTCGTCATGGCCAAAATTAACAAGACCGACGCAGAATGGAAAGCGCAGCTTTCTCCCGAGCAACACCGAGTCACCCGCCAGGCCGGCACCGAGCCGCCTTTCAGCGGTGAGTATGACCAGTGCTGGGACAAGGGCGCCTATCACTGCGTGTGCTGTGGCCACGCCCTGTTCGATTCGGAAAGCAAATTCAACCCGGGCTGCGGTTGGCCGAGCTTTCACGGGGAACTCGAAGAAGCCGGCATCGTCCAGCGGCCGGATTTCAGCCATGGCATGAGTCGTGTGGAATTGCTGTGCCCCGCTTGCGATGCGCACCTTGGCCACGTCTTCCCGGACGGCCCTCCACCCACCGGCCAGCGGTACTGCATCAACTCGGTCTCGCTCGAGTTTCGGCCCGACCCGGAGATTGGTGAGGAATGATCAAGGTTTTCGAGGATTTCGACTACATGCGGGTCGGCCAATTACAGTCGATCCTCGAGGCGCAGGGCATCAAGACGTTTCTAAAAAACCAGTTCGGCTTCGGCGGAACGGGCGAGCTTCCTTTTGTCGAGACGGTTCCACAACTGTTCGTGCTTAACGAAGACGATGTCGACCGCGCCCGCTCGTTGATCGAGGCCGAAACCGCCGACAACCCGCCCGGACCGGTCTGGACCTGTCCCGCTTGCAATGAAGAGAACGACGCCGCGTTTTCCCATTGCTGGAAGTGCAGTGCCTCGAAGGACTCCGCGTGACGGCGACGCCAACGCACGTTCACTGGAATCATGGTCTTCCCGCCGCTCGCTGACGACAAGCGTCACCACGGATGGGTTCTGTCCGAGGTTTACGCCCTCCCGTGAACAAGCCCCAGATCAACTACCCGCTGGTCATGCGCCACCGTTTCTTCCCCGCCCTGCATTCCCTGCGGGGCCTGGCGGCGTTGTGGGTCCTGGTGTTTCACACCTGGTACTTTTCCGGTGAGAAGGAACTCATCGTTGGTTTGGACAAGCTGTTCAAAGTGGGATGGTTGGGGGTGCACCTGTTCTACGCTTTGTCGGCTTTCCTGCTGACCATGCACCTTTTGAAGGCGAAGGACAGGAGCTACGGCCTGTTTTTCAAACGGCGCTTTCTCAGGATTTTTCCCGCTTACTGGTTTCAACTCATCCTGCTGGTCGCGCTCGGTGCGTGGGTGGGACTGGATACGGCCGCGGCCAGGCAATACTGGCCAGAACACATCTTCATGTTTTTCAACCTTCCGCCGCGCGTCGCTCAGCCGATGAACGGCGTGTGGTGGACACTGCCGGTGGAGTTTGGGTTCTACCTCCTGTTGCCCGTGCTTTTGTGGATGCTGCTCAAGCTGAGGCCGCTGGCGTTTTTTGTCTTCGCCGTGGCGACGACTATCGCGTTCAGGTTTGTGATGTTCCGGTGCTTCGGCAGCGAGGTCGGGATTCTGATCGAGCAACTGCCCGGCGTGTTGAGCGTCTTTGGCGCCGGAATGGTCGCCGCGTGGTGGATGCACTCGTGGCCGGAAAGGCGTCCGGTATGGCTGCTGCCGGTCGCGCTGCTGGGATTCATCGCCTGGATCGCCGTGTTGCTGGTCGACGTCGAGGGCTATTGGAAGGGGTCGGTGCTGCTGTACGTCTGGGGCAGCGTAAGCGCGGTGTTCATCTCGGCGCTGATCGCTGCCCTTTTCGACAGCGAAAAGCGTCTGCTGGCGCATGGTGTTCCGGTTTGGCTGGGGGAGGTCAGTTACGGCATCTACCTCTGGCACCTTCCGGTCATCCTCTCGCTGCTCCATTTCCAACCGCGATTGGCCGACAGCATGGTGTGGCTGACTCTCGCGGTGTTGCCGTTCACACTGTTGCTGGCCTGGATCTCCCTGCGCTGGGTGGAACGGCCGGCAATGAAGTTGGGGCGGGGTAAAAAGGCCGCTTAGCGGTCCGCGCCGCGAAGCGCTTTGACTTCGCGTTCCAATCGTTCCGCCGACAGTTCACCGGCGTAGACGGGTGCGCCAATCCGCACATCGATTCTCGACCAGAGTTTGTACGGGCGGCGCTTGTGCAAGGGGTCACGCCGGCTGAACATCGAGCCCCAGAGGTTACACAGCGCCACCGGCACGACCACGACCGGGTGTTCGGCGACCAGTTTTTCCACGCCGGACTTGAACTCTTGGATCTCGCCGTCCCGGGTGATCTGGCCTTCCGGGAATATGCCCAGAACATCGCCCTCGGCCAGTACCTCGTGCATGCGCCGCCAGGCTTCGTCTAGGACCTCGGGTGCCTCGTGGCGGGGGGCGATCGGAATTGCCTTGCCGTTTTTGAAAATGAATTTCAGCAGGGGAATCTTGTAGATCTTGTGGTACATCACGAAACGAACCGGCCGGCGAACCATGCCACCCAGGATCAACGGATCGACAAAGCTGACGTGGTTGCTCGCGATAATCACGGGACCCTCGTCCGGAATGTTTTCCATGCCCGTGACGCGCACGCGGTAGATCGTGTGAATCAGGATCCAGACCAGGAAGCGCATCAGGAATTCGGGCACCAGCGTGAAAATGTACATGGCCACCACCGCGTTCAGCAGCGCCGTGATCAGGAACAGTTGCGGAATCGTGAGATCGGCCGGACCCAGCAACAGCATCGCGGTGATCGCCGCGATCACCATCGCCAGGGCGTCCAGGATGTTCAACCCGGCGATCACGCGAGAGCGATGGTCCGGCTCTGACCGGGACTGAACCAGTGCATAGAGCGGGACGATGTAAAAACCACCGAACACGCCGATCAGCACCAGGTCGATGATGATGCGCCAGTTGGCGCCCACGGACAGAAACTGGCCGAAGGAGACGGCCATGCCGGGTGTGGCCGGGGACGCGAAAAACAGGTCGAGTCCAAACAAAGTCAGGCCGATCGACCCGAATGGCACCAACCCAATCTCGATCTGATGGCCGGAGAGTTTTTCGCACAGCAGCGATCCCGCGCTGATCCCGATGATGAACAGGGCCAGCAGGCCGGACATCAGGTTTTCGTCCCCGCCCAGCACGTTCTGGCTGTAGCTCGGGATCTGCACCAGGAACGTCGCGCCGAAAAACCAGAACCAGGCGATGCCCAGCACGCTGTTGAGCACGACCCGGTTTTCGTTCAGGAATTTCAGGTTTCGGATGGTTTCGGTAACGATGTTCCAGTTGATCTCCAGGTCCGGCGCGACAGGCTCCGCCACCGGCACGCGCAGGCTGAACAGCCAGCCCAGCAGGGCCACGGCCAGGCCGGCAACGCCCACCCAGTAGGGCCAACTCACGTCGATGCCCGCCAGTTGGGGCCCCGCGATGGTGCCGGCAAGGATCGCCACGAAGGTGCCCATCTCGACCAGCGCATTGCCACCGACGAGTTCCTCGCGCCGCAAAATTTGAGGAAGGATGCCGTACTTGATCGGCCCAAAGATGGTCGATTGAAGTCCCAGCAGAAACAACACAAACAGCAGAAGAGCCACGCTGTTCGTCCAGAATCCTAGCGTGGCCAAGGCCATGATGACCACTTCAAACAGCTTGATGCGTTGAATTTGGATCGATTTTTCGAACTTGTCGGCGAACTGGCCGAAGAGTGCCGAGAACAGAAAGAACGGCAGGATGAACACCAGCGCACTCAGGTTCACGACCTGGTCGGTATTAAGGCCGCCCAGTTGGCTGCCCTTGAACACCAGCATCGCGGCCAGGGCGTTCTTGAAGATATTGTCGTTGAACGCACCCAAGCCCTGGGTCATGAAGAACGGCATGAAGCGCCGTTCAGAAAACAGCTGGAACTGGCTGTGTTCAGGCATTCGCGATGGTGGTCAACACGCCTGCGATCGTAGCCGTCATCATGGTGGCCAGCGTGCCACCCAGCACGGCAAGCAGCCCGAGGCGGGCAAGGTCCGACTTCCGGTCCGGGGCGATGCCGCCGATGCCGCCGATCTGGATGGCAATCGAAGAGAAATTGGCAAAACCGCACAGTGCATAGGTCGATACCAGCACCGCTTTCGGACTCAGCGAGGCCTGGACCTCGTTGAGCGCCGCGTAGGCGACGAACTCGTTGGTGACGATCTTCTGGCCGATCAGTCCACCCACCGTGACGGCGTCACCCCAGGGTACCCCGATGACCCACGCCAACGGCGAGAGAATATAGCCCAGGATTGTCGACAGGCTCAGTGGGCGACCGACCCATTCTTCAAAACCGACGAGGCCGCCGATCCAGTTCAGCGGGTAGTCGATCATGGCGATCAGCGCGATGAAAGCCAGCAGCATCGCGCCCACGTTCAAGGCCAGGCGCCAGCCGTCGGCGGCGCCGTTGGCGGCAGCCTCGATCACGTTGGTCGCGGTTTTCTCCACGTGCAGCCTGACCGAACCGGCCGTCAGCGATTCCTGCGTTTCCGGTTTGAGGATCTTGGCGATCACGACGGTTGCCGGCGCGGCCATGATGCTGGCGGACAGCAGGTGCTTGGCATAGAAAATCCGCTGCGCCTCGTCGGCACCACCCAGCATCGTGATGTAGGCCGCCAACACGCCGCCGGCAATGGTCGCCATACCGCCCACCATCATCGTGAACAGTTCCGACTCGGTCATGCGGCTGATGTAGGGGCGCACGACCAGCGGCGCTTCGGTCTGGCCGACGAACACGTTGGCGGCGACCGACAACGATTCGGATCCGCTGATTCGCATCACCTTGAACATCACCCACGCCATCGCCTGAACGACTTTCTGCATGATACCGAGATGGTAAAGAACGCCCATCAGAGAGGCGAAGAAAATGATGGTGGGCAGCACCTGGAAGGCAAAAATGAAACCCAGGTTGGAAGGGTCGGCCAAAGATCCGAAAATGAATGCCGCGCCGTCCAGGGAGAAACCGATGACAATGACGAATATGCGACTCAGGGCCTCGAAAAACTCCCGGCCGCCGGGCACCAGGATGACCAGCACGGCAAAGAAAATCTGGAGCGTGACGCCGGTGAGAATCAATCGAAGGTTGGTCGCTTTCCGGTTGGCGGAAAACAGGAAAGCGATGGTGACCAGCACGGCCAGCCCGAAAAAACCGAAGGCGATGGTGCCCAGCATGCGGTGTTCTCCCCAACTCGTTGTTATGGGGCGCAGTATACCGGCCCCGGGAGAGAATTCGGTCGATTTTTGCTTCGAAAGAGCACGCCGGTATGAAGCGGGACACGTTTGTCCCTCGCCCGCGCCGAAAGCAATGCTTGATCGACGCGTCCGGCGCCCACAGAATGACCGGGCCCCCCCAGAGTTCTGGCCGGCAGGCAGCCGGCGCCGGGGCGACACCAAAAAAGTGAATCTTTAGGATTGAAAAGACCATGCCCGCAAAACAGCCTGCGCCCGACAAAAAAACCGGTCTCTACTTTCTCCTGATCAGTGTCCACGGCTTGATTCGGGGCCACGACCTCGAACTCGGCCGCGACGCCGACACCGGGGGGCAGACTCTCTATGTTGTCGAACTGGCGCGTGCGCTGGGCGAGCTCGACGGCGTCGAGCGTGTCGACCTGGTCACCCGCCGCATTGTCGACCCGGCAGTCAGCGACGACTACACCGCTGTCGAGGAGTCGCTATCCGATCACGCCAACATCATTCGTATCGACGCCGGGCCCGAGGAATACATACCGAAGGAACAACTGTGGGATCACCTCGACACGTTCACGGATAACCTGACCCAATGGCTGGGCGAGCAGCCGCGAATGCCCGACGTGGTGCACAGCCACTACGCCGATGCCGGCTATGTCGGTGTCCGCCTGGTCAACCTGCTGGGGGTGCCGCTGATACACACCGGGCATTCCCTCGGCCGCGACAAGCGCAAGCGCCTGCTGGCGAAAGGGCTGGACCGCGAAGCGATCGAGTCCACCTACAACATGAGTCGCCGCGTCAACGCGGAGGAAGAACTCCTCGCCAACGCGGACATGGTCATCACCAGCACGCGCAACGAGATTCAGGCCCAGTACGGCCTGTACGATTACTACGACCCGGATTCGATGACCGTGATCCCGCCGGGCACCGACCTCGGGCGCTTCTACCCGCCCAAGAAAAGTGAATCATTACCCTGCATGAAGAAGTACCGGCCGTTCTTTGAACACCCGGAGAAACCCCTTGTGCTGGCGCTTTCGCGCCCCGACGAACGCAAGAACATCCCGGTCATGCTGGAGGCGTTCGGCAAAAGCGAACCGTTACGGGAGGCAGCCAACCTGCTGCTGATCGCCGGAAACCGAGACGATATCCGAGACCTCGACCAGGGCGCGCAGGCCGTGCTGACCCAGTTGTTGCTCGACCTGGATGCCTGGAATCTATATGGCAAGGTGGCCCTGCCGAAACGGCATACCGGAGATGAGATTCCCGAGGTCTACCGGGGCGTGGCAGCCAGTGGAGGCGTGTTCGTCAACCCGGCGCTGACCGAGCCGTTCGGCCTGACACTGCTCGAGGCCGCCGCGTGCGGGCTACCGCTGGTGGCGACCGAGAATGGCGGGCCGGTCGATATCATCGCCAACTGCAAAAACGGCATCCTGGTCGATCCACTGGATGCCGACGCGATCGCCGAAGCCCTGCTTGCCTTGTTGAACGACAAGGACCGCTACGAGACGGCCAGGAAAAACGGCCTCGAGGGCGTGCGCGAGCACTACACCTGGGCCGCTCATGCCGAGACCTACGTCGAGAAGGTGCGCGCGATGATCGACAGGCCGCGGCGGGAACCGGTGGCTTGGCCTGCCGACCGGGCCGCGCACTACCGTGACCGGGCCATCTTCACCGACATCGACCAGACGCTGTTGGGTGATACCGGGGCCCTGGCGGAATTTTCCGACACCATCCGCCGCATCCGCAAGCGCGTTGCGTTCGGTATCGTTTCCGGGCGCCGCATCGATTCCACGCTGGCGATCCTCAAGAAACACGGCGTGCCGGCGCCCGATGTGTTGATCAGCGGTTTGGGCACGCGTATCCACTACGGCTCCAACCTGACCGAGGACAGGCACTGGTTGGATCACATCGATCACGACTGGAACCGACCCCGTTTACGTCGCGTGCTGGACGACATTCCGGGATTGAAGATCCAGGAGAAGAATCGGCAAACCGGGTTCAAGTTGTCCTATTATTACGACTCGGCCAAGGCGCCAGGCCAGGATGAAATCATGGCCGCGCTCCACAAGAACGAGCTCAACGCCAACGTAATCATCTCCTTCGGGCAGTTTCTCGACGTGGTGCCGGCGCGCGCTTCGAAAGGGCTGGCCCTGCGTTATGCGTCGCTGCGACTGGACATACCCCTCGAGAACATCCTGGTGGCCGGTGGATCGGGCGCCGACGAGGACATGATTCGCGGCAACGCCCTGGCGGTCGTGGTCGGCAACCGCCACGAAGAAGAACTTTCCGCCCTGGTCGACCTCGAACGGGTCTACTTCTCCGAGCGTCCCTACGCGGGTGGTTTGCTGGATGCGATCGAGCACTATGATTTCCTGCGTGATGACGGGAATGCGTCAGGCTGATGCGCGGAGATTCCTCAAACCAGGGGCTGTGCGTGTTCGGCGAAGTGCTCTTCGATGAATTTCCCGACGGCCGCCGCGTACTGGGCGGCGCACCGTTTAACGTCGCCTGGCACCTGGCCGCATTCGGCGAGGCGCCGCTGCTGGTCAGCCGGGTGGGCGAGGATGCAGACGGCATCGGAGTCCGCCGGTCGATGCGCGGACACGGCATGGACGCCTCGGGCTTGCAGACCGACCCCAAGTTGCCAACCGGACGGGTCCGGGTGGTGTTCGAAGACAGCGAGCCCTCTTACGACATCGTTCACCCCGCCGCTTGGGATGCCATCGCGGCACCAGCTGGCGGTCCGCGGTGTTCCTTTCTTTATCACGGCAGCTTGGCGTTGCGAGACGCGGCCTCCCGCGATGCGTTGCAGGCCCTGCGCGCCGGCAAGCCGAAAACCGTGTTCGTCGACGTCAACCTGCGTCCACCGTGGTGGAATCGCGACCAGGTCCTGGCCAGCCTCGACGGTGCGCAGTGGGTCAAGCTCAACCAGCACGAACTGGACGCGCTCGCCCCGGGCCGCACTGCCGAGGCACGAATCGCCCGCCTCATCGAAACCCACGGCTTGGAGGGGTTGTTGGTGACCGCTGGCGAGGAGGGCGCGGCCATGTACAACGCGCAGGGCGAGGTGTTTCGCGCCCACACGATACCGGCGCTGGAGGTCGTGGACACCGTGGGAGCAGGCGACGCTCTGTCCTCGGTGACGATACTGGGAATGATGCGAGGCTGGCCCCTGCAGACCACGCTCGAACGCGCCCAGGCCTTCGCCAGCGCGATCGTGGGCCGCCGCGGCGCCACCGTGGACGATCCGGCGTTTTATCAGCCTTTCATCGTGGCCTGGGGGCACGACGCGGCCTTATAGGAGCGCTATGTACGAACAGGTCTCTCATTCCCTGCTGAACCGGATTCTCGAGGACATCAAGCCGGAGATTCGCAAGAAGCAGCTTCACTACTTCTACTCCCGCCTGGGCGCCAACTTTTACGCCATCCACTCGCTGTTTCACCTGCTGTACGGAAAGCGCGATGACTTCGAGGAACAGATGGCCCGCCTGGTGGAGGTGTTGGCGAAAAACTATATCCAGCGTCGCAAAAGCGCCAAGCGCCTGGATCGCCAGCGGGAGTCCGACCACAACTGGTTCCTGAGCCAGGAATGGGCCGCCATAGCCCTGTACGCCAACTCTTTCGCCGGCGACCTCGAGGGCATCGGTGGGCGCCTGGCTTACCTGCAGGAACTGGGTGTCAACATGCTGCACGTGATGCCGATTCTGAAGTGTCCACCGGGCGCCAGCGACGGCGGCTATGCGGTCAGCGATTACCGCGCCGTGGACGAGCGAGTGGGAACCATGGAGGACCTCGAAGCCCTGGCGGCCAACCTGCGCCAGCGCGAGATGCTGCTAACCCTCGACGTGGTCGTCAACCATGTCTCCGATCAGCACGAATGGGCCGCGCGGGCGCGGGCGGGAGAAAAAAAATACCAGGATTACTTTTACATCTTTGACGACCGCACCGTTCCGGACATGTTCGAGGAAACCCTGCCGGAGATCTTCCCGGAAAACGCACCCGGCAACTTCACCTGGGACCCCGAAATGGAAAAGTGGGTCATGACGGTGTTCAACACCTACCAGTGGGATCTCAACTGGAGCAATCCGGCGGTGTTCATCGAGATGCTCGACGTCCTGCTGTTTTGGGCCAACCGGGGCGCCGACATCCTGCGCCTCGACGCGGTGGCCTTCCTGTGGAAAAAGATCGGCACGGTCAGCCAGAACGAGCGCGAGGCGCACCTGATTTTGCAGTTGCTCAAGGACTGCTGCCAGGTGACCGCTCCGGGCGTGCTGTTCATCGCCGAGGCGATCGTGGCGCCGGTCGAGATCATCAAGTACTTCGGCGAGGACGCGGTCATCGCCAAGGAATGCGAAATCGCCTACAACGCCACGTTCATGGCGCTGCTGTGGGACGCCGTGGCCACCCGTAACGCAAAGCTGCTGGACGAGGGCATCAGCAGCCTGCCCGCCAAGCTGGACCGCGCGACCTGGCTGAACTACGTGCGTTGCCACGACGATATCGGGCTGGGCTTCGACGACGCCGACGTGGCGCGCGCCGGTTACGAGCCCGCGGCGCACCGCCGCTTCCTGCTCGATTATTTCACCGGGGCCTTTGAAGGCTCGCTGGCGCGCGGCGTTCCGTTTGGGCGCGACGAGAAGAGCGGCGATGCACGTATTTCGGGCTCACTGGCCTCCCTGGTGGGCCTCGAGGCGGCATGCGAACAGGGTGACGAGGAAGCGATCCAGCATTGCATCGACCTGATCCTGCTGCTGCACGCCATGATCATGTCCTTCGGGGGCATTCCGCTGCTCTATCATGGCGACGAGATCGGCACCCTGAACGATCCCTCCTTCATGCAAGACGAGAGCAAGGCGCACGACACGCGTTGGATTCACCGGCCCGTGATCGATTGGGAGAAGGCGGAGCGCCGACACCAGCGGGGAACGACCGAGCAACAGATTTTCGACGGCATATCGCACATGATCGCGGTACGCAAAAGCACCCCTGCTTTCGCCGACTTCAACAATCGCGAGCTGATCGACACTCGAAACCCCCACCTTTTCGCGTTCATTCGCAGCAATCCGGTGGACTTCAGCGACCAGGTGCTGGTGGTAGTGAATTTCGACGAGCTGCCCCACGCGATCACAATGGATGACCTTGGCCATCGCAGCCGATTCGCACGCGGACCGCTCCGGGACCTTTATTCAGGCGAAGCCCCGGCGATGTTCAGCGACAAGCTGGTTGTGCCGCCGCGGAAGTTCTACTGGTTGAGCACCCGGGGCTGAGCGCCCCGCTGCGAGTCGTGAGACCTGCCGGTTGCAAAAGGTCGGCCAGGTCAGCGGCCGGTGTCGAACAGGCCGTAGTGATCGGCGCCTTCCAGTACGCCGCTGGTGTAATACCCGTTGAGCCCCCTGAAACCGCCCTCGGCGAAATAGACTTTCAGCGAGGGGTTCTGGGCCATCGCCCTGCGGACATTCTCGACCAACTGGTCGTCGGCATTTCGCACCAGCACACCGGAAAAGCCGGCGGTTAGCGGAAAAATGTCGTTGCCGCTATCCCCACAGAACACCACCTCGCCCTTTTCGCAGCTGTATTCCTCGGCCACGTATTCCAGAGCCGTTTGCTTGGTGGCGCTGTCGGGCAGAAAATCGACCAGCCCTTTTTCGTCCATCGAGTCGTAGCTGTAGACGATAACCTCGTCAAAACGGCCCTCGACGCGTTTTCCAATCTGCGCGAGGATTTCCTCCCGGCGCCCGTGGTCGGCGTAATAGCTCTGCTTGAAGGGGTTCTGGTGCTCGGACTCCTGTTCGCGCAGGCCGTCGATGCCGGCGACTGCGGCCTTGATCGCCTCCGCGTCCCAACGCGGACTCACCCGTCGAACGTGAGCCGTCCATCCCTCGTCGAAACGCCACTCGCCCTTCTCGTATTTGCGGATCGTCGTGCCGACGTCGCCGATCAGGATGTCGGGCGGGCGGACGCCAAACTCCTCGACTGCCGCTTCGGTAAGCGCCTGGTTGCGGCCCGTTACATACACCACCAGGATATCGTGTGTGCGGGTCAGTTCATTGAACAATTCGATGGCTTGCTCGTCGGCTTCCCAATGGCCGTTGGGAAGCAGGGTGCGGTCCATGTCGGTCGCCAGAATTCTCATGTCATCCAATCTCCGTGGTGTCTGCTCAACGCACGAAACGCATGACACCGTCTCTGCCGGGCCCGCCACGGTGGGTCACGCTGAAATTGTGACTTCGCAGGTTGGCCTCGAGTATGGCGTAGGCGTCGCCGTCGCGCCAGGTCAGGTGCAGTCGGTCGGACGGCGTATCGTGGATTTCCAGCGTGCCGGAAAAAGCCGGGTGCGTGTTGCGCAGTCTCAGTAACTGCAATTGCTGTCGCACGACCTCCGTTTGCAGGCCGTTTTCGATATCGGCCAGCGAGAGGGTCGTGCGGTTGATTTCTTTGTGGCCGCCGGTGCCACCGCGGTCTGCGGCCGCGTAGTCGTTTTTACCCGCAAACAGGTCCAGGTACCAAACCTGCGGAATCCCCGGCGTAAAAATCTGGATGGCTCTCGCCAGCAGCAGTTTCTGCTCGTCCTCGCCCAGGGCACTGAAGTACGTGGCGTTGACCTGGTAATAAGCAATCTTCCTGCCGTCGGGCCCGTAAAGGTTCTTGATGCGGCCGCCGCGCGCAAGGATGTTTTCGATCACCGCCTCTATCTCATCGTCGGTCAGCAATCCCTCGCGATACTCGCCATCGACGTCTTTGCCCCTCAGGTCGAGCACGGGGATGCCGTCGTGGCAGCCCAGCATGTTGACGGTGTGGATGCCGGTTTCGTCCAGTTCCCCGATCCAGCGCAAAAGCGGCGTGTTCAACCCACGGTCGAGTGCGTCGATCACCAGTCCGGGCAGGAAAAAGTCGTATACCGGGAACCCCTGCGCTGCGACTTCCTCGTGCAGGCCGCTTCCGTATTCGGCATGAATCTCGGGCAACAGGGTGAGGCCGTGGTTGGCGGCCAGGTGCTTGAGGCGCTCAAGATATTCCCAGGTTCCCGGCTTGTTGAAGAAATTGGTTTCGCCCACGGCCTTGTGCAGGTAGGCGAAGGCGTCGAGCCTCACGAACTCGGCGCCGTAGCCGGAAAGCTTCTGCAGCGTCTCGTCGTAAAACTCCCATACTTTTTCCGAACCGGCATTGAGGTCCATTTGGCCGAGGTACTGGCGTTTCTGCTCGACGATGTTCATCAGTTGCTCGCGGTAGCCGTCGAGCGTCAGTTCGCTAAAATCTTGCTGCGCCGCAATTGCCGTATTGATCCTGATCAGGATGATCTCGGCATGTTCGGAGGGCAAACCCTCAATGCCCTCGAGGTCGTCGATGGTCAGCGGCTGGTAATTGACCTCCTGGTAAAAGGTATTCCAGTAGGGGCGCTCTGAGCCATCGGGAAACCGGACCTTGAGGATGGGCATCTCCGGTTTGCGCATGAACAGCCTGTCCAGGTATTTCTGTTCAGGAATAATGTAGCCCTCCGGCCCGATGTCGCCGTGCCCGGACCAGAACTCGTTCCAGTCGATAAAGAAATCCCGGTAGTCGGACTCGTCGCCTTTTTGCAGCATGTCCTGGAATTGCAGCGAGCCCACCGACATGTGGTTCAGCACCAGGTCGAATTTGAATCCCATGCCCAGCTCGGCCGCGATTTCCAGGTCCCGTGGCGAAACGAAATCCTCGTTGATGTCGTAGTCGATAACCGAGAAACCACGGTCGAGGTCGCTGTGGAAAAACGTTGGCAGAACATAGAAAAGCGAAAAAACTCCCTCGAGATCGGGTTTGCGCAGCATCCACATGGTATCGAGGAGTTCGCAGCCGATGCTGTCGGGGTAGGCGTTGATCATCACCCCGTTGGGGTAGGGCTGCGCGTTGCTCGTGCTCTTGTCGGTCATAGGGATTGTCTTTTTCTTGGTCTTGTCGAGTCCGGTGCGCCGGGTATCCGTAACGGGCCGGGGGATCGGTCAGTGGGTCGGCAAACAGGGACGTATTCTAGCTAAAAATCCGCAAGCGGGTCTCGTTTCTCCGTCGCCTCGGAGAGGCTACTCGTTTCATGTCAATCAAACTTTTCAAAAAGTAAATAACACTTGACAAAAAAGCGAATGGCTTTATGCTTATGGACAAGTACACTTTACATTATGGAAAAGGAAATTGACTTATGGGTTGTGAAAATCGTGAAGTCGGCAGCTATGACCGCCGCAGTATTCGGGACCAGCTGTTGCTCGTGCTCTGGATTTTCGTCTGGATGGCAACACTTACGATTGCGGACAAGGCGCATCTGCACGGCTGGTGGGTAAGCGATTGGGCCGGCGTGGCCGGAATCCTGCTGAACGTCACCGTCGGCCTCGGCATGGTGGGGTTCTTCATGCACATGCTCAAGCGCATGGATGATCTGCAACGAAAAATCCAACTGGACGCGCTCTCGCTTTCACTGGGTATCAGCCTGGTCGGTTGCTCCGCCTACATGCTGGCGGTTACCTGGGGTTTCATCGTGGACGAGGAGGTCTCCGACATGTTCATGCTGATGTGCCTTTCATACGCGGCCAGCGCGATGTTCATGGTCTGGCGCTACCGATGAAAAACCGATTCAAGGTGCTCCGGGCCGAGCGCGATTGGACCCAGGCCGACCTGGCCGAGGCACTGAATGTCTCCCGCCAGACCATCAACGCCATCGAGAAAGACAAGTTCGACCCGAGCCTGCCGCTGGCGTTTAAGGCGGCACGGTTGTTTGGCATGCCGATCGAGGAAATTTTCGACGATGAAGCCTAGATACGGATATGGGTCCACTTTTGCCCGGCCCACTGGCGCGCGCAGTTGACGGACTGCGCGGTGCGGTAGACCGCGTTGATTGCCCACACACCGACCAGGCCAAAGCCGAGCAACGGCCCGGCCACGTAAGCTGCCGGCAGGAAAAACAACCACTGCCAGGTGACACTGATCCACATGCTCCGACGGGTGTCGCCCGCTCCGATCAGGGCGTTCATCAGCACCATGCCGGCGGTATCGAAGGCGATCGCCGACGCCCACAACAGCATTGGCACGTAGGCGAGGTCGCGGGTTTCCGGATTGGTCAGAAAGACGCCCAACAAAGGCCCGGCCAGCGGAATCAGCACCAGGCCCACGGCCAGTCCGTAGACAAAGGTCATCACGGCGCAGTTCCAGCCCCAGGCCGCGGCGTCCTCGATGTCCCCCCGCCCCAGCGCGTTGCCCACCAGCGTGGTAGCCGCCAGGGCGACGCCGAACGAGGGAAGAAGCACGGTGAGGTGGAAGGTCATCAGGATGTTCACGGCGGCGACTTCCTGGGTGCCGATCTTGCCGACGATCCAGACCAGGGTGACCAGGCCTGCTGCGAAGAACAGTTGCTGCAAACTGCTCGGTAGCGACAGCTTGAGTTGCTGCCAGAGGGTCTGGCGTGAAGGAATACCATGCAGGAAGCCCTTGTCGCGGGCATGGCGGAGCGCAAAGAAAAAATACAGCAGGGTGCCGATGTACAGCGAGATGGTCGTGGCCAGCCCGGCGCCGAACACGCCCAGCTCGGGTGCGCCCAGGTTTCCGAAAATCAACACCCAGTTCAGAAAGATGTTGATCGCATGCATGATCAGCAGAGTGCGCAGGTACACGCCGGTCATGTGGATGGCGGACCAGTAGCCGCGAAACGAGAAGTTCATTCCGACCGCCACCATGCTGGCGATACGCACCTGCAGATAGGGTGTGCCGAGTTCGCGGACCTGCGCATCCTGCGTCAGAAAGCCGAAGGCCCACGGCGTGATGGTGATCAGCAGCAGGCAGAGCGGCAGCCCGATGATCAGCGCCAGCAGCAGGCCGCCGTTGAGCGGGATGGCGGTCTCGCCGTGTTTCTCTTCCCCCAGGCGCCGGGCCGCCAGTGCCTGCACGCCGGCGGACAGCCCGATGATGAAGGCAATGGCGAGATAACTGCTGAAACTGCCGATACCGGTGGCCGCCAGCGCGGCGTCGCCAAGGCGGCCTACCATGCCGATGTCCACCAGGTTGAGTACGTTCTGCGACATCATCCCGCCCATGATGGGCAGGGCGATACCCCAGATCATTTTGCGCCGCTCGCGACCGGGAAAAAGTGACTTGAAGGTCCCGGCGGCTTCCATCGAATCAGTCGGCGAAGATCGTGGTCTCGCGGGTCGCCGCGAAGCGGATGTCCGGCCAGCGTTCCTCGGTCAGTTGGAGGTTGACGCGGGTCGGGGCCAGGTAAACCAGTTGTCCTGCGCCGTCTTCGGCCAGGTTGTTCTGCAATTGCCGCTTGAAATCCTGCAGCATCTTCTCGTCTTTGCAATGCACCCAGCGGGCGGTCTGCACGTTGATCTTCTCGAAACTGGCCTCGACGCCGTACTCGTTTTTCAGACGATAGGCCACCACGTCGAACTGCAGCATACCGACCGCGCCGAGGATCAGGTCATTGCTGATGAGCGGGCGAAAAAACTGTGTCGCGCCCTCCTCGGAGAGTTGCTCGAGGCCTTTTTGCAGGGCTTTGAGTTTCAGCGGATCACGCAACTGTGCGCGGCGGAACAATTCCGGCGCGAAGTGTGGAATGCCCGTGAACTGCAGCGATTCGCCCTCGGTAAAGGTGTCCCCGATGCTGATCGTCCCGTGGTTGTGCAGGCCGACGATATCGCCCGGCCAGGCGCTCTCGACGTGTTCACGGTCCTGGGCCATGAAGGTCAGCGCGTTGGCTGCCTTGACCGGCTTGCCCAGGCGAACGTGCTGCATCTTCATGCCGGCCTCGAAGCGCCCGGAACAGATGCGCATGAACGCCACGCGGTCGCGGTGGGCTGGATCCATGTTCGCCTGTATCTTGAAAACGAAGCCGGTGAGTCTGGTTTCATCGGCATTCACCGTACGGCCGACCGTGTCGCGTGGGCCTGGCGCCGGGGCGTGCTCGACGAAGGCGTCCAGCAGCGGCGTTACGCCGAAATTGTTGATTGCCGAGCCGAAGAACACCGGGGTCTGTTCTCCGGCCAGGTAGGCCTGCGGGTCGAATTCGTGGCTGGCGCCCAGTACGAGCTCGATCTCCTCGCGAAGTTCGCTCGCGTCCGTGCCCAGGCGCGCGTCCAGTTCCGGGTTGTCCAGGCCCTCGATGATCTCGGCTTGCTGGGTCTCGTAATTCTTGCCCGATTCGTACAGGTGCACGGTGTTGTCCAGCAGGTGATAGACGCCCTTCAGCCGCTGTCCCATGCCGATGGGCCAGGTCACCGGCGCGCACTGGATTCCCAGTACCGATTCGACCTCGTCGAGCAGTTCGATCGGCTCGCGGCCCTCGCGGTCGAGCTTGTTGATGAAGGTGAAGATCGGCGTCTGGCGCAAGCGGCAGACTTCCATCAGCTTGATCGTACGCTCTTCCACACCCTTGGCGCAGTCGATCACCATCAGGGCCGAGTCGACGGCCGTCAGCGTTCGATAGGTGTCCTCGGAGAAATCCGCATGGCCCGGCGTGTCGAGCAGGTTGACGACCCGGTCATGGTACTTGAACTGCATCACCGAAGACGTCACCGAGATGCCTCGCTCTTTTTCGAGCTTCATCCAGTCGGACGTGGCGTGACGCGCTGCCTTGCGGGCTTTCACGGTGCCGGCCATCTGGATGGCGCCACCAAACAGCAAGAGCTTTTCGGTCAGCGTGGTCTTGCCGGCATCGGGGTGCGAGATGATCGCGAAGGTGCGGCGGCGATCGATTTCCCGTTCGAGTATTGAGGACGGTTCGGACATGGTTCCTGCGGCAGTTTGCTGGCACGTTCGGCGGCGCGCCATTCTATCAGAATCCCGAAGCGGCGAAGGCCATCGACCCAGAGTCCGAAAGGGGCGGCCTAGAAAATCCCGCTTAGTCCGTGCCCGGAACCGCGCCCACGAAGCGGCCCTCGCGCGGCGGCGCGGTGCCGCCGTCACCTTGCCGGAACTCGAACGGCAGTGAAACCAGTTTCATGCCGACGTTCTGTTGGATTGCGAAATGCAGGTGCGGGCCCGAGCTGAACCCGGTATTGCCGGAACGGGCGAGCAGTTG
>JABDPF010000004.1 GCA_013042915.1 Lysobacterales bacterium | reverse complement strand
CATTTAGATCTAGCCCACTTTTTTCTTCGGCAAAAAGGGATCCGACCCCATTTACCCCATTTAACAGGTCCAGGCAGCGGTGGATCGCGCTCAGCATGCCGAGCGCGAGGCAGTCCACCTTCAGCATGCCCAGGGTCTCCAGGTCTTCCTTGTCCCACTGGATGATCGTGCGGTCTTTCATGGCTGCGTTTTCCACGGGGACAAGGCTGGCCAGCGGCCCTTCGGAAATCACGAAGCCGCCGACGTGCTGGGACAGGTGGCGCGGGAACCCCACCAGCGCCTGCACCAGGTGAAGGAGCTGCCGCACCTTCAGGTTGTCGGGCCGGAAGCCCTGCTCGCGGATGCGCTGCTCCACGCTTTCCGGCTGGTCCCACCAGGCCACGTTGCGGGCCAGCACGTCGACCTGGGCCAGCGAGAACCCCAGCGCCTTGCCGACGTCGCGGATGGCGCTGCGGTGCCGGTAGGTGATGACCGTGGCGGCCAGCGCGGCCCGGTCGCGGCCGTACTTGCGGTAAATGTACTGAATGACTTCCTCGCGGCGCTCGTGTTCGAAGTCGACGTCGATATCCGGCGGCTCGTCGCGTTCGCGCGAGATAAAGCGTTCGAACAGCATGTTCATGCGGGCCGGATCGACCTCGGTGATGCCCAGGCAGAAACACACCGCCGAGTTGGCGGCCGAACCGCGCCCCTGGCAGAGAATGCCGCGGTCGCGGGCGAACCTGACGATGTCGTAAACGGTCAGGAAATAGGATTCGTAGTCCATCTCGCCGATCAGGACGAGTTCCTTTTCGATCTGTGCGCGAAGTTCCTTGGAAATGGGGTCAGGGCCAAAACCCTGCCGGCCTTGATTTTGACCCCGGTTTCCCCAGCGCTCCACGATGCCGGCCTCGACCAGTTCGCGCAGGTACTGGCTCGGCGTTTTGCCATCCGGAACAACCTCCCGCGGGTAACGGTAGTTCAGTTCATCGAGGCGAAAGGTACAGCGCCGGGCGATGGCCACGCTTTCGGCCAACCATTCCGGCTCAAACAACTCGGCGAGAAGCGCCCGGCTGCGCAGATGCCGCTCGCCGGAGGGCAGGGCACGGTAGCCCAGTTCGCTGACCGGGCAGCCGTGGCGGATGGCGGCCAGCACGTCGTGCAACATGCGGCGCGAGCGCGTGTGCATCTGCACGTCGCCGCAAGCGGTAAGCGGCAGATCGGCGTCCTGGGCCATGCCCAGGAGGCGGGCCGTGCGCCGCGCATCGTCGGGGCCAAGGCTTCGGGTCAATCCCATCCAGCAGCGACCGGGGAAGTAACTGCTCAACCAGTGCGCGGTCAGCAGGTCGTCCTCGCCGGTGGGCAGCCACAGGGCCAGGCAGTCATCCAGATTGCGCTCAAAGCGGGGGTTGGGCAGGGCGTACTCGCCCTTGGGCGCGTCGCGGCGGCCGCGGGTCACGAGGGTGCATATCTGCGTGTAACCGGCCTGGTTCATGGGCAGAAGGACCAGCCGGGAGCCATTCTCCAGGCGGAAGCTGCTGCCGGGTATCAGCTGGATGGACAACCCCCGCTCGGCGCAACGCCGGGCCTCTTCGAGTCCGCGCACGACGCCGGCCATCGAGCACTCGTCGCAGATTGCAATGGCGCTGTAGCCTAGCCCGGCGGCGTGCGCGACCAGTTCCTGCGGGTGGGAGGCCCCGGTCAGAAAGGTAAAGTTGCTGATGCAGGTTAGTTCGGCGTAGTCGGGTTCGTTTAGCATACTGTATAAATATACAGCATAAGAGATCGCGACTCACGTCGGTCCTACAGGGTTCTTTTGTAGGAGCGACGTGATTCGCGAAAGCATTGGAAAATCGCTGTTATCGGCCCGTCAGGGCAGGTGCACGGCTTCGAATTTCACCAGCAGCTTATCGCCTTCGAACAGGCTCAGCATGGCGCCGCTGATCTCGTAACGCTGGCTGGCCTCGAGGGCGGCGAGTACGCCTGTTTCGGTGTCCATGCCTTCCAGGCAGGCCATCATCGTGGTACCAAGAGAGCTGAAGGAGAGTGAATCGCCGTCCACTTGATGCGTTCCGAAGAAATTATTGCAGCCTGCAAAACCGCGCACGCGGGATTCGTCTTTGGCCAGGATTATGTGTGCCTCTCGCTGGCCTTCGGGCGTGGTGACCGTCTGTCCGTCCAGTTCCCGGAGTTTCCAATAGGTATTGATCAGGGGTTCGTCGACGGGCGGCAGGCATGACTGTTCCGGAAGTATCGCTTCAAAAGAATCCACTATCAGCATGACTTCATTACGATTACCTTCCATGGAAACACGTTCCTGGAAGCGACCATCGACCTCCACCAAAAGCGCCCCACCATCCTCGATTCCAGAATTTAAATACGCGCGTTCAAGTTCACTATATGCGCCTTCCATGGCCACCGGGTACAGCCGGTTGTCGCGGCAATCCTCGAACAGGGCGGCGTCCGCCATGTAGGTGAACATGCCGGACCGCAGATTGCCGCGCTTCGTTTGTGCCCCGGAATCTGCCGGGTCCGGTGGGCTGACCCGGGGTTGACGCACGCGCACCAGATGGATGTCGATCTCGTGAGAGCCACCGCGGGTCAGCACGTGATTGTGCGAGTCGCTGGCAAACTTCAGCTCGCCGCCATCAAAAATCTGGGCCTGTACGTGGTAACTCATGCGCTCGTCGATCTGCTCGGGATCGTAATTGAGTTCAAACGGTATCGGAACCTGGCCCGGGTTGGTGATTTCCACCTCGTCGATCACGACGGCGTCCGCGTCCGCCCGACTCACGTCCTGCAGGCTGATTTTCGCGACGGCCTCGGGGGTCAGCATCATTCGCTCACGATAGTTGAGCGTGCCGCTGACCGTTTTCATTTCAGTTTCCGGTTCGCCGTGGCGATTGTCGCATCCCGTGGACAGGGCAGTGGCCAGAAGTGCACAGATCCAGAGTCCATGTTTCATGTTATTCCTCGTTGTCGAGTTTCAATGCCCGGGCGTGGGCACCCTCTCGAGAGACCGCGCCCGTCAGAATGAGTTTCATTCCGTCTTCAAAAGACATATCAACGGGTGTCAGGCAGGAACGGGGTAAAAACAGCGTGTAGCCGCCAACCATGTAGCTCATCGGAAGGTAGACGGCGATGGGTTCGTCCACCGAGAGCTCGATTGGCAGGCGGCTGAAATCCTCGCGCGTCACGAAGCCGAGAATCTGGTAGTCCTGATTCGGAAACTTGATCAGCACCACCTTGCTCATGCCCACCTTGCTTTCCGGGCTGAGGTAGTCGACAAAGTCTTTGAAGGCCGTGTAGATGGTCTTGACCAGCGGCAACCGTTTGAACAGCGCATCGGGGATAGCGAACAGCTTCTGGAAAATCAGGACATGGCTGAGCAGCCCGATAAAGACCGTCAGGGCGATGGCGGACACCAGGCCGAGTCCCGGCACGTACCATCCCTCGGGCAGCAGCAGGGCCAGAACACCGCCGAGGAAACGTTCTGCGCCACGCGCCATCCACCAGAGAATAGCCAGGGTCAGGGAAACCGGGATAATGACGGCCAGTCCCTTCAAAAAGAGTTTGCCGATCGCGTTCATATGCCTAGTTTACTCCGCGATCGATTGGCCCGTTTTCGAAGTTGTGCAGCAGTGCGCCACGCAGCTTAAAGGCGTGGCCATGAGCAATAGCCGGGTCGGCAGCAGGCTAGATGCCGACGCGCGACAGGGCATCGATGATTTCACGCAAAAAGCGCATGGCGCCCGGGTGCTCGACGGCAAACCGTGCCTCGACGGCGCGAGCCTGGTCGGCCACACCCTCGAAATCCTCCTCACCGCTTTCCAGCAGGCGGTTGATGTCCTCGTCGAGATCCTTGACCAGTGCGCGCGTTTCGGGATCGATTTCCTCGATATTTTCAAGGGCATCGTTCAATTCTGCCAGCAGTTCGTTCAGATTTTTGTCGTTCATTGGCTCATCATAGCGAGAAGCGGTGATCAATTCATCGTGAGAAGACGATGTCACGCGAGAACGAATCCAACTGCGTTAACCCGAACCGGTATGAGAACCATCTCAAGTAAATTACTGAAACCACTGTAAAGTCGCACTTTTTTGTGGCATCATCGAGGAGCATCAGAAACCAAGGAATGGTTTTAAGACGATGAAAAGGATTTTGTATCCTCTGGTATGTTCCTTCGCTGTTGTAACCGCCCAGGCACAGGACCGGGCGGAGTGGTTGTCTGAGAATCGCACACAGGGATTTCCGATCACCGAGGCTAGCGAGGCGCCGGGAATCGAACCTGGCCGCATCACTCTGAACCGTGCGGAAATCAATTCCCTGCTGGCCTCAACCCCGGCACACGCCAAAAGCTTACCTTCTCTGGAAAAATACACCGGGAGCCGTGCCGGCAGCCTTGAGTTTCGCCGCGTTTCCCTGTTTGCGGAGGGCGCCAGGACCCAGGTGTTGACGGACCGCGGAACATTGATCCAACCACCGAGTCGGCGCGATTTCTACGTGGCGACCAATGCCTCGACGGGCATTGGTCTGGCGGTCGAGCGCGATTCCGGAGAAATCCGGGGGTTCGTGGTCAAAAACAAGAGCAAACTCGAAATCAAGGGCAATCTCATGGTCGGGCTGAACATGACCGAGATCGCCGACAGCGGGCCCGCAAGTTGCGGTACCGAATTATCGGAACATTCCATCGACTCCGATTCGGGCTCAATCGTGGCGCCACTGAGCAGTCAGAGCAGCGCCTTGCCGGGCGAAACCATCTCCTACGAGGCAGTCGTCGCGGTCGATACGGACAACGAGTGGATGCAGGGATTCGACAATGACCCTGCGGCCGCGTCCCTTTGGATCGAAGATGCATTCCTGGCGATGAATGTGTTTTTCGAGAGAGACCTGGAGTTGCGGTTACTCATCGGCGACGTCATTCTCAGGACGGCCAGTGACCCCTACGTGGTCACGGGGGGTAACCGTTCCGATCAACTCGACGAGTTCGGTGCGCATTGGAAGGACAACCACCCCGATGTGTATCGACAGTTCGCGGCACTACTCAGCGGTCGGGACATTTCCTCCTGGGGTTTCTCCGGAATCGCATGGCTGGACCAGTATTGCGACTACGGGCGCAGTTGGGGGGGTAGAACACCCGGCAGTTACAGCTACAACGCAATCGGCCCCCAGCGGTCGGCGGCAGGCACGGCGATTTACATCGGGCATGAACTGGGACATAACATGGGGTCTCCTCACACCCATTGTTACTCGCCGCCCGTGGACGAATGCTACAACGGGGAAGGCGACTGTTTTTCAGGCACCCAGTCCTGTCCGTCCAACGGTAGCGGCACCATCATGAGCTATTGCCACATAACCGGTTGTGGCACCAACCGCCAAGAGTTTCATCCCAGCGTACAGTCCCTGATTGAAAGCAATTTGGCGTACGAGCTGATCGAGGGTTGCATCCTTCCACACGAAAATTCGCTCGATGAACTGATTTTCAATAGCGGCTTCGAAAACTGAGCCGGAACCGTGTCAGCGCCGCCGTCAGGCGAGCAAGGCGACGCTCTTGACCTGGGCGAAGACGCGCTGGCCGGGCTCGAGCGCGAGGTCGTGAGCCGATTTACGGGTAATGCTGGCCAGCAGGGGCGTGGCGCCGGCGAGTAAGCGCACCAGCACGCGCGCCTCGTCCTCGGCCTGCAGTTCCTGCACCGTGGTCTCGATGATATTCAGAATGCTCGTGTCGGCCTGCCTTTCCAGCGTCAGGCTGACGTCGCGCGCCAGCACCCTCAGGCGCACCCGGCGGCCTGCGCGCAGCCCGCCCTGCGTGACAAGGAACTGGCCGCCTTCGAATTCGAGCCGGACCAGGCCGAATTCAGCCTCGGTGCCGGCGACCCGGGCTTCCACCAGAGACGACGCCCTGCTTTCGTGCGCCAGTGACAGGTCCAGCCGCGTAAAGAGATCGTGCACATCGCCGCTGGCTTCCACCCCGTCCTGCCCCAGCAGGACCACGTGATCGGCAACTTGCGCCACTTCACCGGGCAGGTGGCTGACGTGGATGACCGGTATGACCAATTCCCGGTGCAGGGATTCAATGTAGGGAAGGATTTCCTGCTTGCGGCTGACGTCCACCGCGGACAGCGGTTCGTCCATCAGCAGCAGCCGCGGGTTCACGGCCAGTGCGCGAGCGATGGCGACCCGCTGGCGTTCGCCGCCCGAAAGCGTCGAGGGTGCGCGCTCCATCAAGCCGCCCAGTTCGAGCAGAGCGACGGCGTCGTCGAGGGCGATTCGGCGTCCCTCGGGGTCTGCGCGTTTTTGTCCGTAGAGAATATTGCCCCTGACATCGAGGTGCTCGAACAAGCTGGGCTCCTGGAAAACGTAGCCGAGCGAGCGCCGATGGGGCGGCAAAAAAAAGTCTCCATCCTGCCAGCACGACCCGTTAACCAGGAACTGGCCGTCATCGTAACGGTCCAGGCCGGCCATGGCGCGCAGCAACGAAGTTTTTCCACAGCCCGAGGGCCCGAAAATCGAGCTCATGCCCGAACCGGGCAAGTCGAGATCGACGCTAAGTCGAAACGTGCCCCGTTCGATCTGAAACCGCGCCCGTATGCTCACAGCCGGACGATCCGGTGTTGGCGGTTAAAGGCATATACCGAAACCAGGAGAACGAAAGAAATCGCGAGCAACGCCGCGGCCAAGCCGTGCGCCTGGGCATACTGCAGGCCCTCGACGCGGTCGTAAATGGCAATCGACGCCACGCGGGTCTGGCCGGGAATGTTACCGCCGATCATCAGTACAACGCCGAATTCGCCCAGCGTATGCGCAAAGCCCAACACGGTTGCGGTCAGGAAGCCGGGGCGCGCCAGTGGCACGGCGATGGTAAAGAAGCGGTCCCAGGGCGACGCCCGAAGGGTGGCGGCCACTTCCAGCGGGCGGCGGCCGACGCTCGCAAACGCATCCTGCAGGGGTTGTACGACGAAAGGCAGCGAGTAGACGACCGAGCCGATCACCAGGCCGGTGAAGGTAAAAGCCAGCGAGTGCCCGCCCAATGCCTGCGACAAACGACCAATGGGCCCATCGGGACTCAGTGCCAGCAGCAGGTAAAAGCCCAACACCGTGGGTGGCAGGACAAGCGGCAATGCGACGAGCGCCTCGGGGATGAACTTGTAACGCCAGCGCGTGCGCGCCAACCACCAGGCCAGCGGCGTGCCCAGCGCCAGCAGAACGATAGTACTGACCAGGGCCAGTTTCAGAGTCAGGCCAAGCGCGAGGAGATCGGCTTCAGCGATCATCGGCCACTCCGTAACCATGGGATCGAATCACGTCCATGGCGAGTTCGCTTTGCAGAAAGTCAATAAAAGCGGTGGCAGCGCTGGAGTCGGTGAGTTGCAGCGCCTGCTGTTCGATCGGCTCATGGGCGCTCGTGGGGATTCGCCACCAGGATCCCTTCTCGAATTGCAGCACCTGCGGCCAGGCCACCAGGCCCAGCTGGGCGTTGCCGCTGCCGACGAACTGAAAGGCCTGTGCGACGTTTTCGCCCATCACCAGTTTGGGCTCGATGGCCTGCCAAACACCGAGCGTTTGAAGCGCTTGTTTCGCAGCCCGTCCGTAAGGCGCCAGGGCGGGGTTGGCGATGGCGAAGTGCCGGAAGTGTCCGGTTTGCAGGACATCGCCACCCGCTTCGACAAGCCGGGGGTCGGAGGACCACAGCGCCAGTCGTCCCGTCGCGTACGTGAAACGCGTACCCGTAATGCCGACGCCGGCCTCTTCCAGTCGACGCGGTCGCTCGCTGTCGGCGGCGAGGAAGACGTCATACGGGGCTCCGTTCACGATCTGGGCGTAGTGTTTGCCGGTTGAACCGAACACGAGCACCACCTGGTGCCCCCCGAGCCCCTCGAATCGGGGGGCGAGTTCATCCGCCGCCGCCCGGAAATTCGATGCCGCCGCGACGCGAATTTCGTCCGCGCAGGCCGGCGCCGATACCAGCGCGAAGAGGCCTGAGAGCAGCAATGGGATCACCGGGTAATTCATGGCGCAGTTACTGTCCTCTCGGGAGCCGGTCTTGAACATGCGCATTCTAACCCGAACACCACGGGCCCAAGCGCTCGGTCTTCGCGCGACCGGTAGGGTCATAACCAGCGGCGGACCCGTTCCCGGTAGTGCCGGTAGTCCTCGCCGAAGCGTTTTTCCATCGCGTGCTCTTCAGGAAGAATCTGGAAACGGTTCATGTACGGCACAAAACACAGCGCAACGGCCAGGGCATACAGGTTGGCGAGGGCAAAACCGACCGCCAGCAAAACCCACAGCAATGCCAGGTACATCGGGTTTCGCGAGAAGCGGTAGACGCCCCCGGTGACGAGCGCGCTGGCGCGGTCCGGGTCGAGGGGGTTGACCGTGGTTCGATTACCGCGAAAGCCGGCCAGGGCGCCGATACCGAAAATGCCGCCGGCCAGCAGGCATCCGGCGAAGAGTACGGCCCGAAACGTGGGATGGAACCCGTGGTTTGGCGTCGATTCCGCGAGTAGCCACATCAACAGCGCGGTCAGCAGGAATACACCGACCGGCGGTATTTTCAACTCCAGGTTCTTCATTCGTCGTCGCTCAAAATCAGCTCGCATTCGAGCCGGACAAGCAGGGCAGAAGCCACTTTACCACACGGCGAAAACCGCTCTGGAGGCGGCATCGGGGGCCTCGTGCAGGGTTGCGGCCAGGTCAGGCAAAGATGCCGTGCAGGAACCAGCCTCGCTTGGGCTTGTATTCGTGGAAGGCCCACAACAGGCTGCCCCGGGGGTCGCGGACGACGAAATAGTCCCGGCGGCAATCCCGGCCGTCCCACCAGCCACTTTCGATGCGTTCCGGTCCGGCCAGGATGTCGTAGTCCTGTATAGCGCAGCGGCGCGGACGGGGCAGCAGCCAGGCAGGCCGATGGGCGAGGGCGGTGCTGCGGGCCGGTTCGTCCAGGGTCCGCGTGCGCCAGCTGTACTCAGGCCGGTGGTCCTCCACGCCGGTGATACCGGCCACCGCGCCGTTTCCCAGCCGGGCCTGCAGGCGCTCGGTCAACTGCTCGATGTCCTGTCGCTGCTCGGCCGACGTGTCGTGGAACAGGGTGCCCTGGCCGGCCCGCAGCTTGAGCAGGTGAGGCGCCTCCAGGCGGATTTCCCGAACTGCCTGGGGCAGCCGAAGGCGTTCGAGGCGTTCGCGCAGCACGCCGACCAAGCGGTCCGTGTCCTGGGTGGGTGACTGCAGCCCCAGCTGCACCGTGCTGTCTTCGTGGTCCTCGTGGCCCAGGCTAATGTGAACCGATTGCACCGCGCTGTCGCCGCCGCGCAGCACCCCGCACAGTTCCCCCAGCAACCGCTTCAGCGGAAAAAGCAGGGCCTGGCAGGCGTGGATTTCTGCCGGCAACTCCAGCCGCGAGGCAAATTCTTCGGGCGGGTGATAAAAGAGACGAGGATCGGGGAGGATGCCCAGCAGGCGGTCCAGGTATTCAGGCAGGCTCGGCCCGAAACGCCGCGTCAAGGTCCTGCGGGGCAGTCGCAGCAAGTCGCGCAGCTGCCGAAAGCCCATCCGCTCCATGGCCTTGATGCGTGCGGTGTCGAGCGCTAATTGTTCGAGAGGCAGTACGCCCAGTTGCTGGCGTATGCGCCCCTGGGCGCTGATGTGGAGGTGTTGGCCGGCGGCAAGCCAGGCCGCCTCGGGGGTGGGTGCAGAGCCGCATTCGGTGTGGTATCCGAGCTGACCCAGTTCCCGCTGCAGGCGCTGCGCCAGCTGCTGCGGCGAGCCGAACAGGCGCCAACTGGCTCCGGCTTCCAACAGCAGGCCGTCACGATCGTCGGGAATGCAGACCTGGCTGCTGTACTGGTAACACCAGGCCGCCAGACGCTCGAGCGTGTCGCGCTCGGCGGCGGGGTCGCGCTCGGCGACGGCCAGCGTGTCCAGGATGGCGCGCGCAGCCGACACCGCCAGGCCAGGGCGAATGCCGCAGGCTTTTGCCGCCGGGTTGCAGTCAATGATCCGTTCGCGGCGCTCGACCGTCGCGGCCACCGCGACCGGTGTCTCCCGTCCCTGCGTCCCGCGGGTGTACAGATCCAGCGCGAGGTGTGGCAGGCGCACGGCCAGCCAGCAGGCTTCGGGGGGCGTTGGCGGCAAACGGCTCATGACCGGAAGTATGATGGGGGGTGTTCGCATATTCCGAGAATCGTATCCAGGCCGGGTCAGGCGGGTGGCTGCCACGGCACTTGAGCAGATCGACCCGGGTGCCGCGGTTGCCGCCCGGCTCGAGTTTCAGGCGCAGGGCCGCCGGGGAGGGCGCTTCGAGCGCCCGTTCAGGGCGGTGAAGAAAGGCCAGCTTGGCGTGCTCCTGGGCAGCCAGCTGGAGGCGCCGCAGCCGGGAGAAGGGAATGCGTTCCGGCCAGGCCATCAGCGCGCCGCCCCGGCCGCTGGCGAGCGCCTGTTCACAGGCCCACAGAGACTCCTGCTCGTTGCGGCTGCGCACGACCAGCAGACGGCCCAGGTGGATGCCGCGGGCCTGCAGGGCAGGCGGGTAGGGCAGCCAGGGCGGGTCCACCAGCACCACCCACTGCCCGGCTTCGCCGATACGGCTCAGCACGGGTGAGAGCAGGCTGAGTTCGCCCAGCCCGGGCTGTCGAACGATGACTTCCGATACCGCGCCCAGCGGCCAGCCGCCACCGGGCAGGCGCGCATCCAGCCGGGCATAACCGGTCGAAAGCGTCTGTTGCCGGTGGTTGACGCGCCGGCCCTTCCACAGTTGCGGCGTGGTTTCGATCAGGTTGTTCAAAGCCTTGTTCTGCATAGAGACCCAATGGAGATTCTTTTTAAATCGAAGCTAAGGCAGTGGGGCGTCCGGAATCGTCCGCTCCGCTTCAGTTCATTGCCAGCGGCCGCCTGCGGCTCCCATGCGAGACAGGCTACAAAGTCGGGCGAATCACGCCGACCCCCAGGCCCTCGATGGCCAGTTCCTGCTGGCGCAGATCGACTTCGATCGGGTCGAAATCGGGGTTTTCCGGCAACAGTTCCACCCGGCTGCCCTCTTGCCGGAAGCGTTTCACCGTGACCTCGTCGTCCAGTCGCGCCACCACGATTTGCCCATTGCGCGCTTCGGGCGTGCGGTGCACCGCCAGCAAATCGCCATCCAGGATGCCCGCGCCGCGCATGCTCATGCCGGTCACCCGCAGCAGGTAATGCGGCCGGGCTGAAAACAGCGTGGGGTCCACCCGGTACTCGTCCTCGATGTTTTCCTGTGCCAGCACCGGGCTGCCGGCCGCCACGCGGCCGACCAGGGGTAGCGGAGTGTTGGCGGTGCCCGGCACCTCGGTCATGGCCAGTGGCAACAGCGTGATGCCGCGGGAAACGCCGCGCTCGATACCGATGACCGCTTTTTTCTCCAGCGCCCTCAAGTGGGATTCAGCCGCGTTGGGCGAGCGAAACCCGAAATGCTTAGAAAGTTCTGAACGTGTTGGAGGAAACTTATGTTTTTCAATAAATTCAGAGATAAAACTCAGAACTTCTCTTTGTCTTTTCGTCAGGGTTTCAGTGATCATCCGGTCTTGCCTCGAAGCGCTTCAGGAGAGGGTGTTCATGCCCCGGTTTAATAACTGTAAATATATACAGTAGCCGGGTTTTGTGCAAGCACGTTTGCTAGAATGGAGAAATAGGGCATCCCATGAACCAGCCTCCGGAACAGGGTTTCCTCGAGAAGCTCAAACAAAAAAAAGTCGTTCGCGTGGCGCTGGTCTATATCCTCGTTGGCTGGATCGTCATCCAGATAGGTGAAGTCAGCTTCGAGGCGCTGATTCTGCCGGACTGGTCACTGGCCCTGCTGATCGTCATCGTTTTCCTGGGCTTTCCCATCGCGGTGGTCTTGGCCTGGGCCTATCACCTGGGTTCGAACGAGCCGGCCGGGGCGGTCGATTCGCCCTCGGAGAAGGGGGCGATGGCCTCCGTCGCCGTGTTGCCCTTCACTGACCTCTCTGAGCACCAGGACCAGGCCTATTTCTGCGAGGGTATCGCCGAGGAAATCCTGAACGAACTGTGCAAAATTCCGGACCTCCGGGTCGCCTCGCGCGTGACCGCTTTCCAGTTCGCCGACAAGAAGGTGGGAGTCGACGAGATCGGCCGCAAGCTGAAGGTTCGCACGGTACTGGAAGGCAGCGTGCGAAAGTCAGGACAGCAGCTGCGCATCACGGCCCAGCTGGTCGAGACGGCGGATTCCTATCATCTGTGGTCGCGCCAGTACGACCGCACCCTGGAGGACGTGTTCCGGATCCAGGAGGAAATCGCCCAGTCGATCGCCGACGCCCTGAGCGTCACGCTCGAGGAGAGCCGCAGGGGCGAGCAGCGGGTCGATCCGAGAGCCTATGACTATTTTCTGCGCGGCCTGAGTTATTTCGGCCGGCACACGATGCAGGATACGGTCTACGCCCGGCAAATGTTTGAACGCGCCCTCGAGATCGACAGCGGTTTCGGACGCGGCTGGGCCGGGCTGGCCTACACCTACGGGCTGGAACAGCTGTATTTCAATGCCTCCAACATCAACCGGGACGAGGCCCTGCGAGCCAGCAGAAAAGCCCTGGAACTGGCCCCCGAGTGGGTCGAGTCCCACGTTTCCGCCGGTCTTGCGCATTGCATCGTGCAGGACTACGCGGAGGCGTCCGCCGAGTTCGACAAGGCTATCGAGCTGGACCCGGAAAGCTACGATGCCCTGTATTTCTACGGCCGCAGTAAGGTTCACGAAGGCGACCTGCCGCGGGCGATCGAACTGTTCGAACAGGCTGCTCGCGTGCGGCCCGAGGATTACCAAAGCGTCCTGCTGCTACCCCAGCTGTACCACAGCATCGGCAACGAGGACGCCGAGATGGAGGCCGCCCGGCGCGGTATCGAGCGCGCGCGGGCCGTGCTGGACCTCAATCCCGATGACAACCGGGCCCTGAACATGGGCGCGTTCGCATTGCTGCGGCTGGGCGAGGAGGAAGAAGCGATCCGGTGGATGGAGCAGTCGGTCGAGAAGGCCCCGATGGACTCCATCGTCCACTACAACGCCGCCTGCCTCTACGCACTGGCCGGCAAGGCCGACAAGTCCATCGACTGCCTGGAGAACTGCCATCTGAAAGTGGGCAGCCTGAACCGGGAATGGTTGATGCACGATTCCGACCTGGACGGCATACGAGAGCACCCGCGCTTCGCCGAGATACTGGCCCTGTTTCCCGATTGAGCCAGGGATGGGCTTACCAGCCCCCGCCGCCTCCGCCGCCGCCGCCGCCGCCGGAAAAACCGCCGCTACCCGAAGAAGATCCCGGGGGTGTGGATGCGGACGCGATGGCCGAGGAGAAGGAGTTGCTGAAATTGCTGCCCAGGTGATGGAGGGCGCCGATGCCCTGCATCCGCCCGTGGTACCAGGCAGGGTGGTAGCCTTCGCCGTCCCGGATCTCGCGCGGCATCTCGCGCGTAAAGCGATTGCACCAGTCGTTCTCGACCCCCAGCGCGTAGGCATACGGCAGGAAAGCCTCGAACACCTCGGGCGTCAGCTGGGGTGAGCGCATGTGATGGAGGCGATCGGCTTCGGCGATGCCCAGGTACATCCTGAATCCCTCGATTTCGTCCATCACCATGCGGCCCGCAGGCGTCGGGGCGCGCATCAGGACCGCGAACGTAATGTGCAGCGCGACGGAGAGCAGAAGATAGGTCAGCCACACTGCCGGGCCACCCTGGAAAAAGGCCGCCAGCACGGCGGCTGCGACCGAGGTGAGTATGGGGCCCAACAAGTACAGTCCGTTTAGGTTGAACAGGCGGCCACGGTATTCCTGCTTGAGGGCCGCCTTGAGGGCCTCGCGCGCGGCCTGGAACACCTCGTGGTTTTCATTCTCCATCTCGACGTGGGAGTTTGCTGTCGGCAACAGCGCGTCGAGCGCGGCCTGCTCGCCGGGCGAGAGGGGTGTCGTTGCCTCGCCCGGCCGGCGGCGCAACGTGAATTTCTTTTTCTTCTCCTCTTCAATTTCAACCATACCTTTGACGGCCAGGCTGACGATCGCCGCTGCGAACGCCTCGCGCTTCATCGACATGGACAGCACGTAACGGCAGGCGGCGGGAGACAGTCCCTTGGGCGGCCGATACCTCGGAATGATCACGCCTTTCTTCGGGTCGCGGCCGACCCGGCTCCAGGCCAGGTAATACCAGAAGAACACGATCAGCAGGCCCGCCAGCAAGACCAGGGCGGCGCCGTTGTCGCCCAGAAACCAACGGATTTTCTGCTGCGCGGAGGGTGCGTCGATCAGTCCCTTGGGCCACGAAACGACGATGGTCAAGCCTTCTTGCGGCGCCAGTGGCCGGGTGGTTTCGAAACGGACCTGGCGCTCGGCGACGATGGCGCCTTTCGAATACGCCCCCTGCGCGCCGTATCCGCCGGTGTAGGAACCGACCTCGACCTGGCCGGGCGGAAGGTCGAATGGCAGCGTGACGGTCACGACCGCATGGTCGATCGGAAACACCCAGCCCGTGCCGATCGCGTTGAAGTACAGTTCGTCATGCCCATCGAAAAAACCCAGCTGGCGATTGCTGCGATAACTCAGAACGTACTCGTGGATGCCCGGCTGAAGCATGCGCTCCGAACTGCCCGCGTAGAGGCGTACCCCGTTGGTCCGGTCCTCGGTGTGCCAGTCCTCGTCGGCGCCATTGCGCAGGACAGACAGCGGCTGAAATTCGACATTGACGTGGTTGCCCAGGCGATCGCGGTAGCGGGTGGGGAAATCGCGGTAGATGCCGCGACGTATTTCGCGGCCTTCGGAGCGAACGCGCAATGTCTCGGTAACGGTCAGCCAGCCGTCCTCGTGGACAAGGATGTCGGAACGGTAATCCAGTATCCGCTCGTCCGCGCAAGCAAGCGAGGAGAACCATACCAGGGCGATGGCCAACACGCCGCGCTTCATGAGGGGTCCAGCCCGATCCGGGGCGCGCTGCGCTGGCTGGCGAGCTCGATTTCGAAGAATGCCGCCGGGCCGTACCCGAACGACCTTGCGACCAGCATGGACGGAAATCCCTCCACCAGGTTGTTGTTATCGCGAACGCTGCCGTTGTAATAGCGCCGGGCAAACTGCAAATGCTCCTCGATTTCGACCAGGCTGTCATGCAGTTGCCTGAAGCCCTCGCTGGCTTTCAGATCAGGATAGTCTTCGGCCACCGCGAACAGGCGTCCGATCGAACGTGACAGTCCGGTTTCTTCGCTGGCGCGCTGATCCACGCCGAGCTCCGGATGGCCCCTCAAGCGTGTGACCCGCTCGAGCACACCGGACTCATGCTGCATGTAGCCTTTCACCGTCGCGAGCAGGTTGGGCACGAGGTCCCAGCGACGTTGCAGCTGAACATCGATTCCGGCCCAGGCCTCGTCGACCTGGTTGCGCAGTCTGACGAAGCGATTGTAGGTCCAGACACCCCAGGCCAACACGGCAAGAACAATGAGCGCGCTCCAGAACATCGGCGATTCAATCCGTTTGAAGAAGGTGCCAGTTTAGCCGACTTGACGCGCGTCGGCAGGCAAGGCGGGCCATCCACCTGGACGGCAAGACAAAAGACCTGCGGAATATCCGCAGGCCCCGGCGGTCACTGCCTGTCATGCATCGCCCGCGGGTTCCGCGAACGAGATCGGTGTTTGTTTCAGTTGTCGTTCGATTCCGAAGCCCGTGGCGTGGCCGAATCCTGTTTGATCATGGCCGCGTCAGGCAGCAGTTCCCTCTGCTCGGCATAGGTACGGGTCGGGCCCCTGTGGAAATAGGGTCCATAGCCCCAGCCCCGGTAGTGATAGCCCCAGGGGTAGCCGTAGTGCCAGGGATCGCTGAACCCTCGGTAAACGGTGACCTGGCGGCGTTTCTCCCATAACACCAGGGTATCCACGTCCAGAACGGGGAAGGTATAGCTGTAGTCCTCGACCTTTCCGACCTGGATGTTGCGGATCGTGCCTGTCGCCGTTATTTCACGCCCCTGACTGAAGACCAATGGGTCCTGAAACCCGGCCTTGCAGGCAATGAACCGACCGTCGGTGTAGTCTTCACGCGCGGGGCGCAGGTACTTGTCGAGCTGACGGGACAGGACT